>NZ_CAOLGM010000063.1:0-24194 GCF_948475835.1 uncultured Escherichia sp.
ACGGCGCTGTGTCTGGCATGCCTGCAATCCGGGAAACCGGACCAGGAAAAAACTTGCAGGCCATAACAGTATCTACGCAGTACCTGTAATATATTGAATCTGCAGGACTTTGTAGGCCAGATAAGGCGTTAACGCCGCATCAGGCATTAAGAAAGCGCACTTGTCAGCAATCTGAGTAACGTCGAATCGATTTTCTTAATCCCACATCAATTCACTTCCATTAACTCTCAAACATCCATGCCCAACGCTCGCTTACCGTGAATGTTGAGGTCGGCAAGCGTAAAGCGTCCTTCCCAGTTTGTTTCATAGTCCTCGCGCGGGAAGTCGCCCGGCGATGCGCCTTTTTCCAGTGCGGCCTTCACCTTGTGCGCGTAGGCAAGATTTTTCTCGCACATCGGTGCCGCAGGAATGTACATCACGTTGCCCCAGCCCTGTTGATTTTCAACGGGGGCAACGGAATGGATGACGTCGCAGTGCCACCAGACGGAGTCTCCGGCTTCGAGTTTTGGAATGCTGGTTAACGCCTCAATCAACAGTGGATGCCATTGCTCTGATACCGGCAATACTCTTCCGGGCGCTACGCCGCACAGTTCATCCTCCGGCACATCATCAAGCAGCGGACGTAACAGTACGTACGCCATGGCTTCAGGAATGGGCACGACGTGCAGCAGCCCCTGACCAGGCAGCATATCAGAGAGCGCTGTCCAGCCCTGGAATGTCCGAAACACGGAACATTTGGTGGTGTTGTCCACCGTGTACTCTTCAACTTCCGTACGATGTGCCGCATGCCAGGGATCATATTGCGCCAGATTGCCGTTAAAGACGTTGGCGAAAACGCGCTGATACGCTGGAAGCAGCCAGCGTTCCAGTGCCCCGGAGTCGGTATGCGCTCCAAGACCTTTGGAGGTCGTTCCGGGCGGACGGCGGCGGATACGGTCAGGGTAGATGACGCTTACATCCGGGTTAAACCATTGCTTTCCATCACTTTCAAATGTCCACAGACGATTGAGAAACGACTGCGCATTCGCCATTTCTTCACTCTGGCGAGCCTGCATTTGCGCCTGCGACCAGTAGATGGGGTAAATCTCGGGACGTGAAGCGCTGAGCGTCCCGAAGAAATTATCGCCGGGGCCTTTGTAGACCTCGTCAAAGCGGTTGCGGTCCAGATAGTCCAGCATCGACTGATCCCAGCCTAGCGCTTGTTCGCGGGGGAAATGGCCTTTTATCACCGCACAACCGCGACGTTTAATCTGTTCGCGCTGCTCTGCAGTAACATGACCTGCTTTGATATCGGCATAAGACAGCACCGGCCAGACGGCATCGCCCTGTGCTTTGAGTGCGTTGATTTCAGCCACTCGCGTGGCAATGTCATCGCTTAGCTGATTAAAGATCTGCTGGACGTCGCCAAGCTGCGCCCGCAGCGCGTGCTTCATCTGACGGATAGCTGCTTTGTGATCGGCAGGCAATGTGTCGCTGGTAAAAGTAGAAGCCATAACCACCTCGCATAACTTTCATTCGAAACTATGATGATTTGCATGTGACAATATAAGTTATAAATAAGTTAATGCAAGTTTAATGATTTGATGTGATGTACAGGATGTAAAAAGAAGGGAAAACCGGAGCGCATGGCTCCGGTAGAGAGGTCAGCTGTTAAAAGGGGATGTGTTATCCAGCACAGCCTGAATCACATTCAGCGCGCCTTCATGATTATTATCATCGGTAGCGTAACGGGCGATTTGTTTAATGTTTTCCGCAGCATTGCCCATCGCAAAGGAATAACGCGCCATTTTCAGCATCTCCGCATCGTTACCGCTGTCGCCAATCGCTACCACATTTTGCGGTGACAGATCCCAGCGTTTCAGTAACCGCGAAATACCGTTTGCTTTATGTAGACCGGGAATAATCAGGTCGATAAAGCCAAAACCACTGGTGACGGGTTTCATAATGCCATCCAGCGCTATGTGCAGTTTGTCGATCACTAACGGGATTTGTTCATCCGGCAGGTTGAGCGAAAACTTGAACAGTACGTCGTCAATTTCCTGATAATCTTTTACAGGTTTCAGGCGATGGTAGTGTTTTGCCATCAGTGCGACAAATGCTTCGGGGGCATTTTCGCTGACATATGCACTTTGCAGACCGCAGGCGACAAAATTGAGTTGCTTATCTTTTAGCAACTCGCCAATCACAATCCGCGATTCATGTCGGGTCAGTTCGCCGTGGAACAACTGCTTGCCATGTTCGTAAACCAGTGCGCCGTTTTCCGCGACAAAAGAGATCTCATCCTTTAGCTCAGGAAAGAACGAAATAAGCTGGTAATACTGATTACCGCTGGCGACAACGAACTCAATGCCGCGCTTTTTCAGTTCCTGATATTGCGCCATAAAACGTGGTTGGTTGTACGTTTTGACGTCGTTAAGAAAAGTACCGTCCATATCTGTGACGATAACTTTTACGCTCATAGGTGTGCTCCCGGCTCGAAAATGAAACCGTAACAGTGTAATAACAATGTGACGTAGAGCACAAATTATATTTCGAATGAAAGTAAGGATGAAATTGATGATGTGAATGATTTAGCCCGGCGACGACGCCGCCGGGCCGAGGAGATTACAGCATATGTTCAGTACGGGCGATGATATCGTCTTGAGCGTCTGGAGAGAGCGCGGTGAAGAAGGCGGAATAGCCCGCGACACGCACTACCAGATCGCGATACTGATCGGGATGTTTTTTCGCCTCCAGCAGCGTTTCGCGGGAAACGATGTTGTACTGAATATGCCAGCCTTTATGCACCTCGAAGAAGGTACGGAGCAGGATCATCAGTTTCTGCTTGTCAGATTCGTTCTCCAGCGTCGCCGGATTCAGTTTCTGGTTGAGCAACACGCCGCCGAGAATCGCTGCTGTAGGCAGTTTACCCACCGATCCAATGACTGCCGTTGGGCCGAGATGGTCAGTACCGGAAGCCGGGCTTGCGCCTTCTGCCAGCGGGGTGTGGGCTTTACGCCCGTCCGGCGTTGCCATAGTTTGCGCGCCAAACGGTACGTTAGCGGAGATAGATGACGTACCCGCGTAATAGTTGCCGCCAACCGGACCACGACCGTAGCGCGGATTATGGTACTGTTTCAGTTCGTCGATATAGGTCTGATAAGCGCGAGCCAGCAGCGTATCGACAGTATCATCGTCGTTGCCGTACTTCGGCGCACCGTTAATCAGCCGCTGACGCAGTTGCTCATGAGTCAGGCCATCGAAGTCATCCGCCAGTGCGGCAGCCAGCTGTTGCTGACCAATCGCGCCCTGTTCAAATACCAGTTTCTTCACTGCCGCCAGGCTGTTGCCGAGGTTGGCAATGCCAACCTGCAGGCCAGAAACCCAGTCATATTTCGCGCCGCCTTGCTTGATACTTTTCGCTCGCTCAATACAGTCATCCACCAGCGCCGAGCAGAGAATATCGTGCACGTTCTCTTCCAGCATGGTGTCGACGACATATTCGATTTCGATTGATTTACGCGTGTAATAACGGATTTGCGTATCCCACGCGTCCATTACTTCATCGAAATTGTTAAAGTTGCCTGCCGACAACGCTTTTTCTTGTGGCAGGAACACTTTGCCGCTGGTGGCATCACGCCCGCCTTCCAGCGCCGCCAGCATCACGCGGGCGAAGTTGATAAAGCTCATGCCGGTACAGCGATAGCCCCATTTGCCACCGACGGCGGTTTCGATACAACCAATCGCTGCGTAGTCGTAAGCGTCCTGCGGTTCAATACCGAGTTTAATAAATTCCGGGATCACGATTTCGTCGTTGTTGAACGCCGGCATCCCGAAGCCGCAACGGATCACCTGTACGCAGGCGTCGAGGAAATCATTACTCATTCCTGCATGGTAACGCACGCTGAGGTTAGGCTGAGTGGAACGCAGGCGACCGCAGGATTCGAGGATCGCGTAAGAGAGGGGATTCACTGCATCCATTGGTTGACCATCAACCAGATTTTGTCCGCCAATGGTAACGTTCTGATACAGCGGACTTCCCGCAGAGGCTTTTGAGTGTGAGCCGGAGCGGATCTTGTTCACTTCCAGCAGTTTCAGCCAGCAGCTATGTAGCATCTCGATGGCGTGTTCGCGATCCAGCGTCTGGTTGAGTTCAACGTCGCGGCGATAGTACGGGTAGAGATACTGGTCCATACGACCAAACGATACCGAGTGACCGTTAGATTCGATCTGCAAAATCAATTGGATGAAGTAACACAGTTGCAGCGCCTGCCAGAAAGTCTGCGGCGGCTGGTGGGCGATAAGATCGCAGTTTTCTGCCATCGTCAGCAGTTCATCGCGACGGCTTTCGCGAGTTTCGGTAGCAGCCATTTCACGCGCCAGGGCAGCGAAACGTTCAATGTGTTCACTGACTGCCACCAGCACGATATCAATCGCTTTCAGGAATTGTTCGCCATGTAAATCTTCCAGCACCGTCAGATTGATGCGCGAGCGACGTTCCGCTACTTTCTCACGCAGACCATCAAGACCTTTTTCCAGCAGCAGCGGGAAATTCACCGCCAGGTGCGCATCGCCGGAGGTCATATTGCCTTCCGCTTTAATGATTCCGGTCGCCAGCAGACCTTTTTGCTCATCGGTAAACATGCCGTAGCAGCGATCCTGTACGGTCTGACCGCGCCACCACGGGCACACTTCATGCAGAACGCGTTTGTTCTCTTCGCTCACCGCAAAGCCAGCACCGGGACGATCTGCCAGATCATCAATCTCTTTTTCGATCCACGAGACAGTATATTCCGGGAAGATCGGCGCGGCGCGAACTTCGCTTGCCTGGTTGCCAATGATCAACTCATCGTGTTTGATCCAGATGGTGCGATTCGCCAGGTGATGCGCCAGTGCCAGCGCGCGACGTACCGGGATCGGCTTATCGAGATGTTGTTGATACATCTCGGTATAGTGCTGCGCGCGCTCGGTACAGACTGGCGGTTTCACAATATGCACCAGCGCATTTTTGTGCGCTTTAATGCGGTCGCTGAGCGTGTCCAGTTTCAGTGTGGTCATGGTTGTTATCCTCGTAAGGTCGCGGTTAACCCTTTCTGGCAGGCATACTGCTGGGCAAAATCGAGCAGCTCTGGCGCATCAAGCGGTTTTTCCGGGGCGTCATAGGGCAGATTAAGTAAGTGATATTTGTTGATGCCCAGCGTGTGGTAGGGCAGGAAATGAATTTCGCCAACGTGCAGCTCGTCGGCGGCAAAATCGGTAATGGCTTTCACAGAGGTTTCGTCGGCATTAAAGCCCTGAATCAGCGGCACGCGGATAATGATTTTTTTGCCCGCTGCGGCGAGTTTTTTCAGGTTATCCAGCACCCTGGCGGCGTTACCGTCGGTCCACTGTTTAAACGGCGCGTCGGCAACGTGTTTTAAATCGGCAAGAAACAGATCGATATAGGGCAGAGAAGGGGCGATATATTTCCACGGCACATGCAGACAGGTTTCTACCGCAGTATGAATGCCGGCCTCGTGGCTGGCTTGCAGTAGCGCCATCGCCATTTCCGGCTGCATAAAGGGTTCACCACCCGAAAGCGTTAAACCGCCGCCGCTGCGATCGTAAAACGGTTTATCGCGCAGAACGGTCGTCATGATCTCCTCAACGCTTTTCACTTCACCACACACGGTTAATGCCTGTGTCGGACAGCAGTCGGTTAACGCCGTCAGATGCTCCGGGGTTAACTTTTCCCGATGAATAAGCAAACCATTCAGCGCGCGCTCAATCACTTCCGGCGCGGCCTTAGCGCACAGCTCGCAGCCTTCCAGACACAGTCGTGGGTCATACAGCAGATCCTGCGTGCGGGCGCGGCTTTCCGGGTTCTGACACCAGCGGCAGCCCAGCGAACAGCCTTTAAGAAATACGACCGTGCGGATACCGGGGCCATCATGGGTCGAGTAGCGCTGAATATTGAAAATCATAGTTGCCTCTCTGTTTCGTTCAAACATTAAAATACTTTCGAATGAAAGTTAGATTGATGTGCGTCAACTGTTCAGAGAGTTTTCCCGTGATAGTCTACATTCAGACAAAAAGTACATTTTGAGGATGGTTATGGAACTGTATCTGGATACTTCAGACGTTGTTGCGGTGAAGGCGCTGTCACGTATTTTTCCGCTGGCGGGTGTGACCACTAACCCAAGCATTATCGCCGCGGGTAAAAAACCGCTGGAGGTTGTGCTTCCGGAACTTCATGAAGCGATGGGCGGTCAGGGGCGTCTGTTTGCCCAGGTAATGGCTACCACTGCTGAAGGGATGGTGAATGACGCACGTAAATTGCGCTCTATTATTGCGGATATCGTGGTGAAAGTTCCGGTGACCGCCGAGGGGCTGGCAACTATTAAGATGTTAAAAGCGGAAGGGATTCCGACGCTGGGAACCGCGGTATATGGTGCGGCACAAGGGTTGCTGTCGGCGCTGGCAGGTGCGGAATATGTTGCGCCTTACGTTAATCGTATTGATGCTCAGGGCGGTAGCGGTATTCAGACTGTGACCGACTTACACCAGTTATTGAAAATGCATGCGCCGCAGGCGAAAGTGCTGGCAGCGAGTTTCAAAACCCCGCGTCAGGCTCTGGACTGCTTACTGGCAGGATGTGAATCAATTACTCTGCCGCTGGATGTGGCGCAGCAGATGATTAGCTATCCGGCGGTTGATGCCGCTGTGGCGAAGTTTGAGCAGGACTGGCAGGGAGCGTTTGGCAGAACGTCGATTTAACCGGACGTTCTGCATCCTCATAAATTGCTGATGACGTGGCGGAGTGCACCGATGCCTGCCACGTCTTATCAGGCCTGGAGGTGGCAATTACTGCCCGCACACCTCACACCCCGGATTACGCATCAGTTTCATTTCGCGAAACTGACAGGTCATCGCATCGTACATGACGATTTTCCCGCTGGCCGGTTTGCCATAACCTGCCAGCAGCTTGATCGCTTCCATTGCCTGCAACGAACCAATCACGCCAATCAACGGTGCCATTACGCCTGCTTCCACGCAGGTTAATGCATTTTCACCAAACAAACGGCTGAGGCAGCGGTAGCATGGTTCACCGTCCTGATAAGTGAAGACCGTGATTTGACCTTCCATACGAATTGCCGCGCCGGAAACCAGCGGTACCTTCGCGGCAAAACAGCCTGCGTTCAGTTGATTACGTACCGCAACGTTATCCGTACAGTCGAGCACCAGATCGTGTTCAGCAATCATCGCAGCAAGTTCAGCGTCATCCAGCAGTGCATTGACTGGCGTAATCGCAATATGCGGGTTGATCCGCGCCAGGGCGTCACGTGCGGATTCAACCTTAGGTTGCCCGACCGTGGCATCACTGTGCAGCGTCTGGCGTTGCAGATTCGAGAGCGAAACCGTGTCGAAGTCGAGCAGCGTCAGGTTGCCGACACCGGCGCTTGCCAGATACTGCGAGGCTGCGCAGCCGAGTCCACCGAGGCCGACGACCAGCACACGAGAATCTTTTAGCGCCTCCTGACCGTCAAAATCAAAACCGCGCAGAATGATTTGCCGGTTGTAGCGCAGCATCTCCTGATCGCTGAGTTCCGCCATTACAGGCCTCCGAACAACGCGTTAAATGGTTCTACTTCCACCCATTCGCCCACGTCCACATTGCCGCGATCGCGTTCCAGCACGATAAAGCAGTTGCCGAGGCTAAAGGAGCTAAATATATGTGAACCCTGATGTCCGGTGGTCGTCACTTCCAGTTCGCCATCGGCGTTGCGTTGCAGCACGCCGCGCTGGAAATCAAGGCGACCTGGCGTTTTTTTCAGGCGGGACGCTGTGCGTACGCGCTGGCGCGCGGGCAGGCCGCTGGCGGTGTTACCGCTTAGTTTTGCCAGCAAAGGCTGTACCAGTTGATAGAAGGTCAGCGTCGCTGAAACCGGGTTGCCCGGCAGGCCGCAGAACCAGCTATTAGAAAGTTTACCGAACGCGAACGGTTTACCCGGTTTAATCGCCAGCTTCCAGAAGGCGATCTCCCCCAGCTCTTCAAGAATGGTTTTGGTGTAATCCGCTTCACCCACTGAAACACCGCCGGAACTGATCACCACATCCGCCTGGCTGTCGGCTTCAATAAATGCGGCGCGCAGGGCATGTGGATCGTCGCGGATAATCCCTAAGTTGATTACCTCGCATCCCAACTGTGCTAACATCAGGTGTACGGCGAGACGGTTGGTATCGTAGATTTGGCCATCGCCCAGTGGCTGACCGGGCAACTGGAGTTCATCACCGGTAGAAAAAAGCGCTACACGCACTTTACGAATCACCGGAACTTCGGCAATCCCCAGTGAAGCAATCACTGGCAGTTCAGCGGTAGTCAGGCGAGTTCCCGCCGGGAAAACAACCGCACCTGCAGAGATATCTTCACCGCGACGGCGAATATTTTGCCCGCTACGCACTTCAGCAGTAAAACGCACGCCATTGTCCGTTTGTTCAGTCTGCTCCTGCATCACCACCGCTTCGCAGCCTTCCGGCACCGGCGCACCGGTCATAATACGAATGCAGGTACCCGCAGGCCATTCACCATGGTACGGCTGACCGGCAAAGGATTTACCGGCAACGGGCAGCGGTTGCCTGGAGGCAATATCGGCTAAACGCACCGCGTAGCCGTCCATTGCGGAGTTATCAAACCCCGGAACATCAAGCGGCGAAACGACATCGCTCGCCAGAATACGACCAAAACACTGTACCAGTGGCAGCGTTTCCTGGGCGGTCAGTGGGGTGACGCGAGAAAGCATCTCATTAAGCGCGGTGTCGAGCGACATCAATCCGGTGGTAAATTCCATGAAAACACTCCTGTGGAGGCAAAATCGAATTTGCCTATTATGTCAGAAAAACGCCACAGACTGTATGCCACCTCGGGCGTAGCGTTGGCTCCTGCCTTTACATGCCATATCCATCTTTCTATATTCAAAAATTGAATGAGTAATTCATAAAAATTCTGATATTTATAGCAAAAGTGGCGAGCCACCCTTAATGGACGAATACTATGGGCAAAGCAGTCATTGCAATTCATGGTGGCGCAGGTGCAATTAGCCGCGCGCAGATGAGTCTGCAACAGGAATTACGCTACATTGAGGCGTTGTCTGCCATTGTTGAAACCGGGCAGAAAATGCTGGAAGCGGGCGAAAGTGCGCTGGATGTGGTGACGGAAGCGGTGCGTCTGCTGGAAGAGTGTCCACTGTTTAACGCCGGAATTGGCGCTGTCTTTACGCGTGATGAAACCCATGAACTGGACGCCTGTGTGATGGATGGTAACACCCTGAAAGCCGGTGCGGTGGCGGGCGTTAGTCATCTGCGTAATCCGGTTCTTGCCGCCCGGCTGGTGATGGAGCAAAGCCCGCATGTGATGATGATTGGCGAAGGGGCAGAAAATTTTGCGTTTGCTCGTGGCATGGAGCGCGTCTCGCCGGAGATTTTCTCCACGCCTTTGCGTTATGAACAACTACTGGCAGCGCGCAAGGAAGGGGCAACCGTCCTCGACCATAGCGGTGCGCCACTGGATGAAAAACAGAAAATGGGCACCGTGGGGGCCGTGGCGTTGGATTTAGACGGCAATTTGGCGGCAGCCACGTCCACAGGCGGAATGACCAATAAATTACCCGGACGAGTTGGCGATAGTCCCTTAGTGGGTGCCGGATGCTACGCCAATAACGCCAGTGTGGCGGTTTCTTGTACCGGCACGGGCGAAGTCTTCATCCGCGCGCTGGCGGCATATGACATCGCCGCGTTAATGGATTACGGCGGATTAAGTCTCGCGGAAGCCTGCGAGCGGGTAGTAATGGAAAAACTCCCTGCGCTTGGCGGTAGCGGTGGCTTAATCGCTATCGACCATGAAGGGAATGTCGCGCTACCGTTTAACACCGAAGGAATGTATCGCGCCTGGGGCTACGCAGGCGATACGCCAACCACCGGTATCTACCGTGAAAAAGGGGACACCGTTGCCACACAGTGATGAACTTGATGCCGGTAATGTGCTGGCGGTTGAAAATCTGAATATTGCCTTTATGCAGGACCAGCAGAAAATAGCTGCGGTCCGCAATCTCTCTTTTAGTCTGCAACGCGGTGAGACGCTGGCAATTGTTGGCGAATCCGGCTCCGGTAAGTCAGTGACTGCGTTGGCATTGATGCGCCTGTTGGAACAGGCGGGCGGTTTAGTACAGTGCGATAAAATGCTGTTGCAGCGGCGCAGTCGCGAAGTGATTGAACTTAGCGAGCAGAGCGCAGCACAAATGCGCCATGTTCGCGGTGCGGATATGGCGATGATATTTCAGGAGCCGATGACATCGCTGAACCCGGTATTTACTGTGGGTGAACAGATTGCCGAATCAATTCGTCTGCATCAGAACGCCAGTCGTGAAGAAGCGATGGTCGAGGCGAAGCGGATGCTGGATCAGGTACGCATTCCTGAGGCACAAACCATTCTTTCACGTTATCCGCATCAACTCTCTGGCGGGATGCGCCAGCGAGTGATGATTGCGATGGCGCTGTCATGCCGCCCGGCGGTGCTGATTGCCGATGAGCCAACCACCGCGCTGGATGTCACTATTCAGGCGCAGATCCTGCAATTAATCAAAGTATTGCAAAAAGAGATGTCGATGGGCGTTATCTTTATCACTCACGATATGGGCGTGGTGGCAGAGATTGCCGATCGGGTACTGGTGATGTATCAGGGCGAGGCGGTGGAAACGGGTACCGTCGAACAGATTTTTCATGCACCGCAACATCCTTACACCCGTGCGCTGTTAGCTGCTGTTCCGCAACTTGGTGCGATGAAAGGGTTAGATTATCCCCGACGTTTCCCGTTGATATCGCTTGAACATCCAGCGAAACAGGCCCCCCCCATCGAGCAGAAAACGGTGGTGGATGGCGAACCTGTTTTACGAGTGCGTAATCTTGTCACCCGTTTCCCTTTGCGCAGCGGTTTGTTGAATCGCGTAACGCGGGAAGTGCATGCCGTTGAGAAAGTCAGTTTTGATCTCTGGCCTGGCGAAACGCTATCGCTGGTGGGCGAGTCTGGCAGCGGTAAATCCACTACCGGGCGGGCGTTGCTGCGCCTGGTCGAATCGCAGGGCGGCGAAATTATCTTTAACGGTCAGAGAATCGATACCTTGTCACCCGGCAAACTTCAGGCATTGCGCCGGGATATTCAGTTTATTTTTCAGGACCCTTACGCTTCGCTGGACCCACGTCAGACCATCGGTGATTCGATTATCGAACCGCTGCGTGTACACGGTTTATTGCCAGGTAAAGAAGCGGCTGCACGCGTTGCGTGGTTGCTGGAGCGCGTGGGCCTGTTACCTGAACATGCCTGGCGTTACCCGCATGAGTTTTCCGGCGGTCAGCGCCAGCGCATCTGCATTGCTCGCGCGTTGGCATTGAATCCGAAAGTGATCATTGCCGACGAAGCCGTCTCGGCGCTGGATGTTTCTATTCGCGGGCAGATTATCAACTTGTTGCTCGATCTCCAGCGTGATTTCGGCATTGCGTATCTGTTTATCTCCCACGATATGGCCGTGGTAGAGCGGATTAGTCATCGTGTGGCGGTGATGTATCTCGGACAAATTGTTGAAATTGGTCCACGGCGCGCGGTCTTCGAAAACCCGCAGCATCCTTATACGCGTAAATTACTGGCGGCAGTTCCGGTCGCTGAACCGTCCCGACAACGACCGCAGCGTGTACTGCTGTCGGACGATCTTCCCAGCAATATTCATCTGCGTGGCGAAGAGGTGGCAGCCGTCTCGTTGCAATGCGTCGGGCCGGGGCATTACGTCGCACAACCACAATCAGAATACGCATTCATGCGTAGATAACATTCAGGCGGAGAATAAAATGGCAAGAGCTGTACACCGTAGTGGGTTAGTGGCGTTGGGCATTGCGACAGCGTTGATGGCATCTTGTGCATTCGCTGCCAAAGATGTGGTGGTGGCGGTAGGATCGAACTTCACCACGCTCGATCCGTATGACGCAAATGACACGTTATCTCAGGCCGTAGCGAAATCGTTTTACCAGGGGCTGTTTGGTCTGGATAAAGAGATGAAACTGAAAAACGTGCTGGCGGAGAGTTATACCGCTTCCGATGACGGCCTTACATACACCGTGAAATTGCGGGAAGGAATTAAATTCCAGGATGGCACCGATTTCAACGCAGCGGCGGTAAAAGCGAATCTGGACCGGGCCAGCGATCCGGCGAATCATCTTAAACGCTATAACCTGTATAAGAATATTGCCAAAACGGAGGCGATCGATCCAACAACAGTAAAGATTACTCTCAAACAGCCGTTCTCAGCGTTTATTAATATTCTTGCCCATCCGGCGACCGCGATGATTTCACCGGCAGCGCTGGAAAAATATGGCAAGGAGATTGGTTTTCATCCGGTGGGAACCGGACCGTATGAACTGGATACCTGGAATCAGACCGATTTTGTGAAGGTGAAAAAATTCGCGGGTTACTGGCAGCCAGGAATGCCCAAACTGGACAGTATAACCTGGCGTCCGGTGGCGGATAACAACACCCGCGCGGCAATGCTGCAAACCGGTGAAGCGCAGTTTGCTTTCCCCATTCCCTACGAGCAGGCCACACTGCTGGAGAAAAACAAAAATATCGAGTTGATGGCCAGTCCGTCAATTATGCAGCGTTATATCAGTATGAACGTGACGCAAAAGCCGTTCGATAACCCGAAGGTCCGTGAGGCGCTGAATTACGCCATTAACCGTCCGGCGCTGGTGAAAGTTGCCTTTGCGGGCTATGCAACGCCAGCTACTGGTGTGGTACCGCCAAGTATCGCCTACGCGCAAAGTTATAAACCGTGGCCTTACGATCCAGTGAAAGCGCGCGAATTACTGAAAGAGGCGGGATATCCCAACGGTTTCAGTACCACGCTGTGGTCGTCACATAACCACAGCACCGCGCAGAAAGTGCTGCAATTTACCCAGCAGCAGTTAGCGCAGGTCGGGATTAAAGCCCAGGTGACTGCGATGGATGCCGGACAGCGGGCGGCAGAAGTTGAAGGTAAAGGGCAAAAAGAGAGCGGCGTGCGGATGTTCTACACTGGCTGGTCGGCTTCAACCGGCGAAGCCGACTGGGCACTATCGCCGTTGTTTGCCTCGCAAAACTGGCCACCGACGCTGTTTAATACCGCGTTTTACAGCAATAAACAGGTGGATGACTTCCTGGCTCAGGCACTGAAAACTAATGATCCGGCGGAAAAGACCCGCTTGTATAAGGCGGCGCAGGATATCATCTGGCAAGAGTCGCCGTGGATCCCGCTGGTGGTAGAAAAACTGGTGTCGGCACACAGTAAAAACCTGACCGGTTTTTGGATCATGCCAGACACCGGCTTCAGCTTTGAAGACGCGGATTTGCAATAAGCAACGCAGGGAGTGGAATGCTTAATTACGTTATCAAACGATTACTGGGGTTGATTCCGACGCTGTTTATCGTCTCGGTGCTGGTGTTTTTATTTGTGCATATGCTGCCCGGCGATCCGGCGCGATTGATTGCCGGGCCCGAAGCTGATGCGCAGGTTATAGAACTGGTGCGTCAGCAGCTGGGGTTGGATCAGCCGCTGTATCACCAGTTCTGGCACTATATCAGCAATGCTGTGCAGGGGGATTTTGGCCTGTCGATGGTGTCGCGTCGTCCGGTTGCCGATGAGATTGCCAGCCGCTTTATGCCAACGCTGTGGCTGACCATAACCAGTATGGTCTGGGCGGTGATATTTGGTATGGCGGCGGGAATTATCGCCGCCGTCTGGCGTAATCGTTGGCCGGATCGATTGAGTATGACCATTGCGGTGTCGGGGATCTCGTTTCCGGCATTTGCGCTGGGGATGCTTTTAATTCAGGTATTCTCCGTTGAACTGGGCTGGCTGCCTACCGTGGGAGCAGACAGTTGGCAGCACTACATTTTACCCTCCCTGACGCTCGGCGCGGCAGTGGCAGCCGTGATGGCGCGCTTTACCCGCGCGTCGTTTGTCGATGTTTTAAGCGAAGATTATATGCGTACCGCGAGGGCGAAAGGGGTGAGCGAAACCTGGGTTGTCCTCAAACACGGGCTACGTAACGCGATGATCCCGGTAGTGACCATGATGGGCTTACAGTTTGGCTTTTTGCTCGGTGGTTCTATCGTGGTGGAGAAAGTTTTCAACTGGCCCGGACTTGGACGCTTACTCGTTGACTCCGTAGAAATGCGCGATTACCCGGTGATTCAGGCGGAAATTCTGCTTTTCTCGCTGGAATTTATTCTTATCAACTTAGTGGTGGATGTGCTTTACGCCGCCATTAACCCGGCTATCAGGTACAAGTAAGGATGCGACTATTTAACTGGCGACGTCAGGCGGTGTTAAACGCCATGCCACTGGTCAAACCTGACCAGGTGCGTACACCGTGGCATGAATTCTGGCGACGATTTCGCCGTCAGCATATGGCGATGACCGCCGCATTATTCGTTATTTTATTGATTGTGGTGGCCATTTTTGCACGCTGGATCGCTCCCTATGACGCCGAAAATTATTTTGATTATGACAATCTGAATAACGGACCTTCTTTGCAGCACTGGTTTGGCGTCGATTCACTGGGGCGCGACATTTTCAGCCGTGTCCTGGTTGGTGCGCAAATCTCGCTGGCGGCGGGCGTGTTTGCCGTGTTTATCGGTGCGGCGATAGGGACGTTGCTGGGCTTGCTGGCTGGATATTATGAAGGCTGGTGGGATCGGCTGATCATGCGCATTTGCGATGTGCTGTTTGCCTTCCCGGGTATTTTACTGGCGATCGCTGTTGTTGCGGTGTTGGGAAGCGGCATTGCTAACGTGATTATCGCAGTCGCCATTTTTTCCATCCCCGCGTTTGCCCGCCTGGTGCGCGGCAACACGCTGGTGTTGAAACAGCAAACCTTTATTGAGTCAGCACGCAGTATTGGTGCCAGCGATATGACCATTTTATTGCGTCATATCTTGCCTGGGACCGTCTCGTCTATCGTGGTGTTTTTCACCATGCGCATTGGCACCTCGATTATCTCTGCCGCCAGCCTGTCATTTCTCGGCCTCGGTGCGCAGCCGCCGACACCAGAGTGGGGAGCAATGCTCAATGAGGCACGAGCGGATATGGTTATCGCGCCGCATGTCGCTGTTTTTCCGGCCCTGGCTATTTTTCTGACCGTACTGGCGTTCAATTTGTTGGGCGATGGTTTACGCGATGCGCTGGATCCGAAAATTAAAGGATAGTTACGTTTGAATATTGCTTGAAAGGGTAATCACCTCACAGGAAATTATTGCCCTAAGCAAGTGTTGTAACTTTCTGCTGATTTTGTAGAATCGGGTAATTTGGTTAAAAAGCCGCAGCAAGGGACTATTTTTGCAGCGGCACAGCGTTCAGATAGTTATTTTGTTAAATGTATTAACATGCTGAGTTTATACGAAAAGATAAAGATAAGGCTGATAATTTTATTTTTATTGGCAGCACTGTCATTTATTGGTCTTTTTTTCATCATTAACTATCAACTGGTATCGGAACGCGCGGTAAAACGTGCCGATAGCCGCTTTGAACTTATTCAGAAAAACGTTGGCTATTTCTTTAAAGATATTGAACGTTCGGCCCTGACATTAAAGGACTCACTGTATTTATTAAAAAATACAGAGGGGATTCAACGCGCCGTGATTCTGAAAATGGAAATGATGCCATTTTTAGACTCGGTGGGACTGGTACTTGATGATAATAAATATTATCTCTTTTCACGGAGGGCGAATGATAAAATCGTTGTTTATCATCAGGAACAAGTAAATGGACCGCTTGTCGACGAGTCAGGGCGGGTTATTTTTGCCGATTTTAACCCATCGAAACGACCGTGGTCGGTGGCTTCAGATGACTCTAACAACAGCTGGAATCCGGCATACAATTGCTTTGATCGTCCGGGTAAAAAATGTATCTCTTTTACGCTACGTATCAACGGCAAAGATCACGATTTGTTAGCGGTAGATAAAATTCATGTCGATTTAAACTGGCGGTATCTGAACGAGTATCTTGATCAAATCAGCGCTAATGATGAAGTTCTATTTTTGAAACAAGGTCATGAGATCATTGCCAAGAATCAACTCGCTCGTGAAAAACTGATTATTTATAATAGCGAAGGTAATTATAATATTATTGATTCTGTCGATACGGAGTATATTGCAAAGACATCAGCAGTGCCAAATAATGCATTGTTCGAAATCTATTTTTATTATCCTGGCGGTAATTTATTGAACGCATCAGATAAACTTTTTTATCTACCGTTTGCGTTCATTATTATCGTGTTGCTGGTGGTATATTTCATGACCACTCGTGTGTTCCGTCGGCAATTTTCTGAAATGACCGAGCTGGTTAATACGCTGGCGTTTTTGCCCGACTCAACGGATCAAATCGAGGCTCTGAAAATTCGCGAAGGCGATGCGAAAGAGATTATCAGCATCAAAAATTCGATCGCGGAAATGAAAGATGCCGAAATTGAACGGTCAAATAAATTGCTCTCACTGATCTCTTACGATCAGGAAAGCGGTTTTATTAAAAATATGGCGATTATTGAGTCCAACAATAATCAGTATCTGGCTGTGGGGATCATCAAACTGTGTGGTCTGGAAGCCGTGGAAGCGGTGTTTGGTGTTGATGAACGCAATAAAATCGTCAGGAAATTGTGTCAGCGAATTGCCGAGAAATATGCGCAATGCTGCGATATCGTGACATTCAATGCCGATCTCTATTTACTTCTGTGTCGGGAAAATGTACAGACATTTACCCGTAAAATAGCGATGGTAAACGATTTTGACAGCAGCTTTGGCTACCGCAATCTGCGCATCCATAAGTCTGCCATTTGTGAACCTTTGCAGGGGGAAAACGCCTGGAGTTACGCAGAAAAACTGAAACTGGCGATTTCCAGTATCCGTGACCATATGTTCTCCGAGTTTATTTTTTGTGATGACGCGAAACTCAACGAAATAGAAGAGAATATCTGGATTGCGCGTAATATTCGCCATGCAATGGAAATTGGCGAACTATTCCTCGTCTATCAACCGATCGTTGATATTAACACCCGCGCCATTCTGGGCGCGGAGGCGTTGTGCCGTTGGGTTTCTGCGGAGCGGGGGATCATTTCACCGCTGAAGTTCATTACCATTGCTGAAGATATCGGGTTTATCAATGAGCTGGGTTATCAGATTATTAAAACGGCAATGGGTGAATTCAGACATTTTAGTCAGCGTGCGTCGCTGAAGGATGATTTCTTACTGCATATTAATGTTTCGCCCTGGCAGTTAAACGAACCGCACTTTCATGAGCGTTTTACCACCATCATGAAAGAAAATGGCCTGAAGGCGAACAGCCTCTGTGTTGAGATCACTGAAACCGTGATCGAGCGAATTAATGAACATTTTTATCTCAATATTGAACAACTGCGTAAACAAGGGGTACGGATATCGATTGATGACTTTGGCACCGGTTTGTCAAACCTGAAACGTTTTTATGAAATTAATCCAGACAGCATAAAGGTGGACTCGCAATTTACCGGCGATATTTTCGGTACTGCGGGAAAAATTGTGCGCATTATTTTCGATCTGGCACGCTATAACCGGATCCCGGTGATTGCGGAAGGCGTAGAGAGCGAAGACGTTGCGCGCGAATTAATCAAATTAGGATGTGTTCAGGCCCAAGGGTATCTGTACCAGAAACCCATGCCATTCTCCGCCTGGGATAAAAGTGGAAAATTAGTAAAAGAGTAGTTTACGTATGTCCAGAATCAATAAGTTCGTACTTACAGTCAGTCTGCTGATTTTTATCATGATTTCAGCAGTTGCCTGCGGGATCTACACTCAAATGGTAAAGGAACGGGTGTATAGCCTGAAACAGTCCGTTATTGATACTGCTTTTGCGGTGGCAAATATTGCTGAATATCGGCGTAGCGTGGCAATTGATCTTATCAATACGCTAAATCCCACGGAGGAACAGCTGTTGGTTGGCTTACGCACAGCTTACGCTGACTCGGTTTCACCCTCTTACTTGTACGATGTCGGTCCTTATCTGATTTCCAGTGACGAATGTATTCAGGTAAAGGAGTTCGAGAAAAATTATTGTGCAGATATTATGCAGGTTGTGAAGTATCGACATGTCAAAAATACAGGGTTTATCTCTTTTGACGGTAAAACCTTCGTCTATTACCTCTATCCGGTAACTCACAATCGTAGTCTGATATTTTTGCTTGGTCTGGAGCGTTTTTCTTTACTGTCAAAATCGCTGGCGATGGACAGCGAGAACCTGATGTTCTCTCTATTTAAGAACGGTAAACCGGTGACCGGTGATGAATATTATGCTAAAAACGCCATCTTCACCGTTTCGGAAGCGATGGAGCACTTCGCCTATTTGCCGACCGGATTGTACGTATTTGCGTATAAAAAAGATGTTTATTTGCGGGTCTGTACATTGATTATTTTCTTTGCCGCATTGGTGGCAGTGATATCGGGTACCAGTTGCCTCTATCTGGTACGCAGAGTGATTAATCGTGGTATTGTGGAGAAAGAAGCCATCATTAATAACCATTTTGAACGCGTACTGGATGGCGGGCTTTTCTTTTCGGCTGCCGATGTCAAAAAACTCTACAGTATGTATAACTCGGCGTTCCTGGACGACCTGACCAAAGCAATGGGCAGAAAATCCTTTGACGAAGATTTAAAAGCGCTGCCGGAAAAAGGCGGTTATTTGTGCCTGTTTGACGTCGATAAATTCAAAAACATTAACGACACCTTCGGTCATTTGCTGGGCGATGAAGTGTTGATGAAAGTGGTGAAAATCCTTAAATCACAGATCCCGGTAGATAAAGGTAAAATCTACCGCTTCGGCGGTGACGAATTTGCGGTGATTTATACGGGTGGAACGCTGGAAGAGTTGCTATCGATTCTAAAAGAAATCGTTCATTTCCAGGTGGGAAGCATTAATTTAAGTACCAGTATCGGTGTAGCGCATTCAAATGAATGTACCACCGTCGAACGCTTGAAAATGCTGGCGGATGAGCGGCTGTATAAGAGTAAGAAAAACGGCAGGGCTCAGATTAGCTGGCAGTAATCATTATTCGCAGGCCGGACAAATGATTTTGCCCGGCCTGAATTAATTAAACCCGGCTACCCCACAAATCGTACTCATCGGCGTGCTCGACTTTCACACGCAGGATATCACCCGGCTTAACGTTGGTTTCACCATTGAGATAAACCGCGCCGTCGATTTCCGGTGCATCTGCCATGCTGCGACCAATCGCGCCTTCTTCGTCCACTTCGTCGATAATCACCAGAATTTCACGGCCCACTTTCTCTTGCAGGCGCTCGGCGGAAATCTGCTGCTGCAGCTGCATGAAACGGTTCCAGCGTTCTTCTTTAACTTCTTCCGGAACCTGGTCAGGCAGGGCATTGGCGTCTGCACCTTCAACCGGGCTGTATTTAAAGCAGCCAACGCGATCCAGACGCGCTTCTTTCAGGAAGTCGAGTAGCATCTGGAAATCTTCTTCTGTCTCGCCAGGGAAGCCGACAATAAAGGTTGAGCGTAGGGTCAGTTCCGGGCAGATTTCGCGCCACTGTTTGATGCGCGCCAGTTGGCGATCTACAGAACCCGGACGCTTCATCAGTTTGAGAATGCGCGGGCTGGCGTGCTGCAACGGAATGTCCAGATACGGCAGGATTTTGCCTTCTGCCATCAGTGGGATGACGTCGTCCACATGCGGATAAGGGTAAACGTAGTGCAGACGTGTCCAGATCCCCAGTTTCGATAACTGTTCGCACAGGCTGACCATGCTGGTTTTTACCGGCTCGCCGTTGTGGAAGCCAGTACGATGTTTAACATCAACGCCATAGGCGGAAGTATCCTGCGAGATCACCAGAATCTCTTTAACGCCCGCATCTACCAGACGTTTCGCTTCACTTAACACTTCGCCAATCGGACGGCTCACCAGGTCGCCGCGCATAGACGGAATAATGCAGAAGGTGCAGCGGTGATTACAGCCTTCCGAAATTTTCAGATAGGCATAATGACGCGGCGTCAGTTTCACACCTTGTTCTGGCACCAGGCTCAGGAATGGGTTGTGTTTCGGTTTTGGCACGTAGTGATGAACGTGCTCCAGAACCTGCTCATAGCTATGAGGCCCGGTAATTTCCAGCACTTTCGGGTGGACTTCGCGGATCTGATCTTCTTTTGCCCCCAGACAACCGGTCACAATTACCTTGCCGTTTTCATTCAACGCTTCACCAATGGCTTCCAGTGATTCTTGTACCGCGCTGTCAATAAAGCCGCAGGTGTTGACGATCACCATGTCCGCATCGTCATAGCTCGGTACCACGTCATAACCTTCAGTGCGGAGTTCGGTGAGAATACGCTCTGAATCGACAAGGTTTTTCGGACAGCCAAGGGAAACAAAGCCGATTTTCGGCTGGGGAGTTACTTTGCTCATAGCTTAAAAAATATTCAGTTACAGGAAAGGTCAGGGCAGGGATTCTACAGAGTTCTGGATAAAATTTGTATCGCAATCTCATTCGCTGGCGGAGGCGAAGGAAATGTAAATTTTGTTAATTCGGCGTGAAGAATTGATCCTGGACAGCATTTTGCTCAAAAAATAGCCATACTATTTAATTGCAACAAGGCTGGAAAGAGGAGGATCGAAGTATGTTCGTTGACAGACAGCGAATCGATCTGCTGAACCGGTTGATCGACGCACGCGTTGACCTCGCTGCATACGTGCAACTGAGGAAGGCAAAAGGATACATGTCCGTCAGCGAAAGCAATCATCTACGAGATAACTTTTTTAAACTGAATCGCGAACTGCACGATAAATCGCTGCGGTTGAATCTTCATCTGGATCAGGAAGAGTGGAGTGCTCTTCATCATGCTGAAGAAGCATTAGCGACAGCCGCAGTATGTTTGATGAGTGGGCACCATGATTGCCCGACTGTTATTACCGTCAACGCCGATAAGCTTGAAAATTGTCTGATGAGCTTAACGCTGAGTATCCAGAGCCTGCAGAAGCACGCCATGCTTGAGAAGGCCTGAAAACTAAGGGGGAGAAAGCGTCTCCCCCTTCATGTTTAAGTTTTTGTAAAAATGAATTTGTTATCTCCTCCACTGACTACGCTTTAAGCCAGAGTCAATCCGGAGGCGTTATGCATCGACAATCCTTTTTCCTTGTGCCCCTTATTTGTCTTTCTTCCGCTCTCTGGGCGGCTCCTGCAACGGTAAATGTCGAAGTACTGCAAGACAAACTCGACCATCCCTGGGCACTGGCCTTTTTACCCGATAATCACGGTATGTTAATCACTCTGCGCGGCGGCGAGTTGCGTCACTGGCAAGCAGGAAAAGGATTATCTGCGCCGCTTTCCGGAGTTCCGGACGTTTGGGCGCACGGGCAGGGCGGCCTGCTGGACGTGGTTTTAGCGCCTGATTTTGCTCAGTCTCGCCGCATCTGGTTAAGTTATTCCGAAGTTGGCGATGATGGCAAAGCCGGAACTGCTGTGGGTTATGGCCGCTTAAGTGATGATCTCTCAAAAGTGACCGACTTCCGCACCGTCTTCCGCCAGATGCCAAAACTGTCTACCGGCAACCATTTTGGCGGGCGGCTGGTATTCGACGGTAAAGGTTATCTTTTTATTGCTCTGGGCGAAAACAATCAGCGCCCGACGGCGCAGGATCTGGATAAATTACAGGGCAAACTGGTGCGTCTGACCGACCAGGGCGAAATCCCGGATGATAATCCTTTTATAAAGGAATCCGGTGTGCGCGCCGAGATCTGGTCTTATGGCATTCGTAATCCGCAAGGAATGGCGATGAATCCGTGGAGTAATGCACTGTGGCTGAATGAACATGGCCCGCGCGGTGGTGATGAAATTAATATCCCGCAAAAAGGCAAAAACTACGGCTGGCCGCTGGCAACCTGGGGAATCAACTATTCAGGCTTTAAGATACCGGAAGCGAAAGGGGAGATCGTCGCCGGGACCGAGCAACCTGTTTTTTACTGGAAAGATTCGCCCGCTGTGAGCGGCATGGCCTTCTATAACAGCGATAAATTCCCCCAGTGGCAGCAAAAATTATTTATTGGCGCGCTGAAAGATAAAGATGTCATTGTGATGAGCGTCAACGGCGACAAAGTGACAGAAGATGGCCGTATTTTAACGGACAGAGGGCAGCGAATTCGTGATGTTCGCACTGGACCCGACGGTTATTTATACGTTCTCACCGACGAGTCCAGTGGGGAATTACTTAAAGTTAGCCCACGCAATTAGCTAACGGGAATCATCACCACTTTGCGCACTGCGGGGCGTTCAGTGAGTTGCTGATACCAGCGTTGCAGATTTGGACGCGGTGTCCAGGTCAGGCCAACGTTAAACAAATTGTAGATGAACGGTGCGATAGCGATATCGCCCACACCAAACTCGTCGCCAGAGAACCATTTTACTTTTGCCAGTTCCGCATCGAGCAGGGCAAACAGGGCGTCGCACTCTTTGCAACTGGCATCAATGGCGGCCTGATCGCGCTCTTCCGGTGGTGTTCTGACTAATCCCATCAGGATCCCGCGATGAGCATTACTGAGCGTCTGGTTTGCCCAGTCCATCCATTTTTCCGCTTCCGCACGACGTGCCGGTGAGTCGATCCACAGACGTTTTTGCCCGTACTGTGCCGCCAGATAGCGGACAATGGCGTTTGATTCCCAAAGAATGAGATCACTTTCGTCGTCACGCAACAACGGCACCAGCCCGTTAGGGTTCATCGCCAGAAAATCAGCATCGTGATTTATCCCAAACTCACGGCCCGCGAGAATTTGCTCATAAGGTAGTTCCAGTTCTTCGAGCGTCAGCAATACTTTTTTTACGTTGGTTGAATTATTCCGACCCCACAGCGTAATCATACTCACCCCTTTTCCGACAGGCAGCCACAGGCTGAACAGGACTCCGATGGTGAAGTAAAGTTAACTTTTAAGCAACAGCTGGCAAAAAAATGACACCAGAAGCAGCGAAGCGGCAGGATATTGCATAAACTTTAAAAACTTTACCAACTTACGGTTTCTTTAAGTTTGTGTGTGCGTTATTAATCACCGAACTTATCATACGGCGATATAACGTATTTTTTTTGAATGGATACTCGGGTGGCATTTATGACGCAATACTCCTCTCTCCTTCGTGGTCTTGCAGCGGGTTCTGCATTTTTATTCCTTTTTGCCCCAACGGCATTCGCGGCGGAACAAACCGTTGAAGCGCCGAGCGTGGATGCGCGTGCATGGATTTTAATGGATTACGCCAGCGGTAAAGTGCTGGCAGAAGGCAACGCGGATGAGAAACTGGATCCCGCGAGCCTGACTAAAATCATGACCAGCTATGTGGTTGGGCAGGCGCTTAAGGCCGATAAGATTAAACTCACCGATATGGTGACGGTCGGTAAAGATGCCTGGGCGACGGGAAATCCGGCACTGCGTGGTTCATCGGTAATGTTCCTCAAACCGGGCGATCAGGTTTCGGTGGCAGACTTGAACAAAGGTGTGATTATCCAGTCCGGTAATGACGCCTGTATTGCGCTGGCTGATTACGTTGCCGGGAGCCAGGAGTCATTTATTGGTCTGATGAATGGTTATGCCAAAAAACTGGGTCTGACCAACACTACCTTCCAGACGGTGCACGGCCTGGATGCGCCGGGGCAGTTCAGCACCGCGCGCGATATGGCATTGCTGGGTAAAGCATTGATCCACGATGTGCCGGAAGAGTACGCCATTCATAAAGAGAAAGAGTTCACCTTCAACAAAATTCGTCAGCCTAACCGTAACCGTCTGCTGTGGAGCAGCAATCTGAATGTTGATGGCATGAAGACAGGAACCACGGCAGGCGCGGGATATAATCTGGTTGCTTCGGCTACCCAGGGCGATATGCGTTTAATCTCCGTAGTGTTGGGGGCGAAAACCGACCGTATCCGTTTTAATGAGTCTGAGAAATTATTGACCTGGGGTTTCCGCTTCTTTGAAACCGTGACGCCAATTAAACCTGATGCCACCTTTGTGACTCAGCGCGTCTGGTTTGGTGATAAGAGCGAAGTGAATCTCGGGGCAGGTGAAGCGGGCTCAGTGACCATACCGCGTGGGCAGCTGAAAAACCTGAAAGCGAGTTATACGTTAACGGAACCGCAGCTTAC
>NZ_CAOLGM010000064.1:0-24173 GCF_948475835.1 uncultured Escherichia sp.
CTGTGCCATTGCCCCCAGCGCATTAATTTCCACCGGGGTGCATGCTGCGGCCTGGAAAGATGCGCTCTCCAGCGCCGCCAGCGAACTTGGCAACCAAAACAGCACGACACAGGAAGGCGGTTGGTCGCTCGCGTCATTAACTAACTTGCTTAGCAGCGGGAACCAGGCCTTAAGCGCAGATAACATGAACAACGCCGCAGGCATTCTGCAATACTGCGCGAAGCAAAAGCTGGCGTCGGTAACCGATGCCGAAAACATCAAGAACCAGGTGCTGGAAAAGCTGGGCCTGAACAGTGAAGAGCAAAAAGAAGACACCAACTATCTGGATGGCATTCAGGGTTTGCTGAAAACCAAAGATGGTCAGCAACTCAATCTGGATAACATCGGAACGACTCCGCTGGCAGAAAAGGTGAAAACCAAAGCCTGCGATCTGGTGTTAAAGCAGGGGCTGAACTTCATTTCCTGAACCGCGAAACGCCGCGTTTTAGCTGTTACCCGGCTGACGCGGCTCTCTCCTGCCCTTTTCCCTGCTCCTGGACGGTTTTCCCCCTGTTACACGGGAAGCGACCGCGATCAAAAAAGTCTGTTTATAAACTAATTCCTAACAACATCGCATTTTTTTGACACTAGAATTGCAGCAATATGGCGACGCCATTACATTGTGCTTCTCAAAAAGCTTAAACGTTGGCTAAACGGCCCGGTTTAGTGAGGATCGCCCGTTGTCAGAACTACTCTCTTTCGCCCTTTTTCTCGCCTCTGTGCTGATTTACGCATGGAAAGCGGGACGTAACACCTGGTGGTTTGCAGCCACATTAACGGTGCTGGGGCTATTTGTCGTTTTAAATATCACCCTGTTTGCCAGCGACTATTTTACTGGCGATGGTATTAACGACGCGGTTCTCTATACCTTAACCAACAGCCTGACCGGTGCTGGCGTCAGCAAATACATCCTGCCGGGTATCGGCATTGTGCTGGGGCTGACAGCGGTGTTCGGTGCGCTGGGCTGGATCCTGCGCCGTCGTCGCCATCATCCGCACCATTTTGGTTACAGCCTGCTGGCGCTCTTACTGGCGCTGGGTTCGGTGGACGCCAGCCCAGCATTTCGTCAGATAACGGAACTGGTGAAATCCCAGTCACGCGATGGCGACCCGGACTTTGCGGCTTATTATAAAGAGCCGTCGAAAACTATCCCTGACCCGAAACTCAACCTGGTTTATATCTACGGCGAAAGTCTCGAGCGGACCTATTTTGATAACGAAGCTTTCCCGGATCTCACGCCTGAACTGGGCGCGTTGAAAAATGAAGGCCTGGATTTCAGCCACACGCAGCAGCTGCCAGGAACGGATTACACGATTGCGGGCATGGTGGCTTCTCAGTGCGGCATACCGCTGTTTGCCCCCTTTGAAGGCAACGCCTCCGCCTCTGTCTCCAGCTTCTTCCCGCAGAACATCTGTCTGGGCGATATCCTGAAAAACTCGGGTTATCAGAACTATTTCGTGCAGGGCGCGAATCTGCGTTTTGCCGGTAAAGATGTGTTCCTGAAGTCGCATGGCTTCGACCACTTATACGGCTCAGAAGAGCTGAAAAGCGTGGTGGCCGACCCGCACTATCGCAACGACTGGGGATTCTACGACGATACCGTTCTCGATGAAGCGTGGAAAAAGTTTGAAGAGCTTTCCCGCTCAGGTCAGCGATTCTCACTGTTTACCCTGACAGTCGATACCCATCACCCGGATGGTTTTATCTCGCGTACCTGTAACCGCAAAAAATATGATTTTGACGGTAAGCCGAACCAGTCATTCAGCGCGGTAAGTTGCAGCCAGGAGAATATCGCGGCGTTTATCAACAAAATCAAAGCGTCACCGTGGTTTAAAGATACCGTCATCGTCGTCTCTTCTGACCATTTAGCGATGAACAACACGGCGTGGAAATACCTTAATAAGCAGGATCGCAATAACCTGTTTTTTGTCATTCGTGACGACAAGCCGCAGCAAGAGACGCTGGCAGTGAAGCGTAACACGATGGATAACGGCGCGACGGTGCTGGACATTCTCGGTGGCGATAACTATCTCGGACTTGGTCGTAGCAGTTTATCCGGGCAGTCGATGTCGGAAATCTTCCTCAATATCAAAGAGAAAACATTGGCGTGGAAGCCGGATATCATCCGCCTGTGGAAATTCCCTAAAGAGATGAAAGAGTTCACTATCGACCAGCAGAAAAACATGATTGCCTTCTCGGGTAGCCATTTCCGTTTGCCGCTGCTGTTGCGGGTTTCAGACAAGCGCGTAGAACCGCTGCCGGAAAGTGAATACTCAGCACCGCTGCGTTTCCAGCTGGCCGATTTCGCTCCACGCGACAATTTCGTCTGGGTTGACCGTTGCTACAAGATGGCACAACTTTGGGCTCCGGAACTGGCACTCTCCACCGACTGGTGTGTCTCGCAGGGGCAGCTTGGCGGTCAGCAAATTGTCCAGCATGTTGATAAAACAATGTGGAAGGGCAAAACGGCATTTAAAGATACGGTCATCGACATGGCGCGTTACAAAAGCAATGTCGATACGCTGAAAATTGTTGATAACGATATTCGCTACAAAGCCGACAGTTTCATCTTCAACGTCGCCGGTGCGCCAGAAGAGGTGAAACAGTTTAGCGGGATTTCCCGTCCGGAGTCGTGGGGCCGCTGGTCCAACGCTCAGCTGGGCGATGAAGTAAAAATCGAGTACAAGCATCCGCTGCCGAAGAAATTTGACCTGGTGATTACCGCCAAAGCATACGGCAATAACGCCAGCCGTCCTATTCCGGTACGCGTAGGCAATGAAGAACAAACTCTTGTGCTGGGCAATGAAGTAACCACCACCACACTGCATTTCGATAACCCAACCGATGCCGACACACTGGTAATTGTGCCGCCGGAACCTGTCTCAACCAACGAAGGGAATATCCTCGGACACTCGCCGCGTAAGCTCGGGATCGGCATGGTGGAAATTAAAGTTGTGGAACGTGAAGGGTAATTCCTGACTGATGTGTAGGTCGCATAAGGTGCGACCTACACACCTTCTCCGGCCTACAAAACATCATTGAGAAACAGAAAAAAACAGCGCCCAACACTTCCCCGGACGCTGCATGGCAACTTTAATAATCTCGCCTTATCAGAAAGTAATTACACCCTTAATCAACTCACGATTGTTAATCACATCGCGCTCGTAGGTTTCTGCCAGCGTGGCGAACGGATAGCGATGGGTTAACATCATGTCGGCAGTGATTTTCCCTTCTGCCATCAGTCGACCGACTTTAGCGAAATCTTCCGGCGTGGCGTTGCGGCTGCCCATCATCGTCGTTTCTTTTTTATGGAATTCCGGATCGGAAAACTGCAACTCACCTTTAAACAGGCCGACAAATACCACCGTGCCGCCGTGACGAATCAGATTCACGGTGTTATTCATCGCATGTTGATTACCTGTCGCGTCGATCACTTTCTGCGCCAGCGAACCACCAAACTGCGCCCGTAGCTGCGCGTCAAAATCTTCGGCTGACGGGTCCAGTACAGGTAATTCCAGACGCGTTGCCACATGTTCACGGCGCGCTGGACTGGTATCCGCCACCACCACCTGTGCGCCATCGGCTTTAGCGATTGCCGCCGCGCCCAGACCGATTGGCCCCGCCCCGACCACCAGCACCTGCTCGCCGGGAGCAATGGCTGCGCGACGCACCGCATGAGCGCTAATAGCGAAAGGTTCAATCAATGCTGCCGCCTGCGGGTCAATACCGTCTGCGGGCAAAATGTTCGCCACCGGCACGCTCAAATACTCACTAAAACCGCCATCCTGATGCACGCCAATGACTGAAATTTTTTCACAGCAATTGGTACGCCCGCTTTTACACGCCGGGCATTGCTGACAGGCAACATAAGGGATCACAGCAACTTGCTGACCATTTTTAAGATCAGCAATATTTTTACCCAGCCCAACAATCTCCCCACATATTTCATGGCCTAAAACACGTGGATAACTAAAAAATGGTTGATTTCCACCCCAGGCATGAATATCGGTACCGCAAATCCCGACAGACTTAATTTTTATTAATGCTTCATTGTCACCCGGAATAGGTATCTCGCGTTGTTTCCAGACTAATTCTTTCGGCTGCTGGCAAATTAAAACATTCATCGTAGACATGATTCGGCTCTCCATTTTTTGTTGCCTTAGATATCAATGAAAATGAAAAATGGCAGCGGAACGGAAAATCTGTTTTGTGAAAACACACGCATAAAAATGTTTTAAATCGGGTTTTAATGGACTCACAAGGAGGAAAATATGAGTCGTTCACAAAATTTACGCCACAATGTGATTAACCAGGTCATTGATGATATGGCGCGGGGTCATATCCCTTCCCCACTTCCATCGCAAAGTGCGCTGGCGGAAATGTACAACATCAGCCGCACAACAGTGCGTCATATTCTCAGCCACTTACGCGAATGCGGCGTCTTAACGCAGGTTGGAAACGACTATGTTATTGCGCGTAAACCTGACCATGATGACGGTTTCGCCTGTACTACCGCTTCAATGAGTGAACAAAACAAAGTGTTTGAGCAGGCTTTTTTCACGATGATAAACCAGCGTCAGTTACGCCCTGGGGAAACTTTTTCTGAACTGCAACTGGCTCGGGCCGCGGGTGTCAGCCCGGTGGTTGTAAGAGAATATCTTTTAAAATTCGGCCGTTATAATCTTATTCAAAGCGAAAAACGCGGCCAGTGGAGCATGAAGCAATTCGATCAATCCTACGCCGAGCAGCTGTTTGAGCTACGCGAAATGCTCGAAACACATTCACTTCAGCACTTTCTCAACCTGCCTGATCATGATCCCCGCTGGCTGCAGGCGAAAACCATGCTCGAACGTCATCGGCTACTGCGTGACAACATCGGCAATAGCTTTCGCATGTTCTCGCAACTTGACAGAGATTTTCACTCCTTACTGCTTTCAGCTGCCGACAATATCTTTTTTGATCAATCGCTTGAGATCATCTCAGTCATCTTTCATTTTCACTATCAATGGGACGAAAGCGATCTTAAACAGCGCAATATCATTGCCGTCGATGAGCATATGACCATTCTCAGCGCTCTGATTTGCCGCAGTGACCTTGATGCCACCCTTGCGCTCCGTAACCATTTGAATTCAGCTAAACAATCAATGATTCGATCCATTAATGAGAACACGCGTTATGCTCATTAAGTACGGATTAAAAACAGCAAACTATTAGCGGGTGCACGGTTTTATCAAAAGATAAATACCGGGAAATTCCCGCTTACCTATGCTCACAATCAGTCGACTAAAAATTTTTTTGTGAGCGGTAGTAAAGTCCTAAAACTTTAACCTGCCGTTAATGTCAACCTTGCGTAATTCACAATTACGTAAACAATTAAAATTATAAATACAGGAGTCCGGCGTGGAAAAAGAAAATATCACCCTCGATCCGCGTTCTTCATTTACTCCATCTTCGTCGGCAGATATTCCCGTGCCACCAGATGGATTAGTTCAACGCAGTACCCGAATTAAACGCATTCAAACCACCGCCATGTTGTTATTATTTTTTGCGGCGGTAATCAATTATCTCGACCGCAGTTCGCTGTCGGTAGCAAATTTAACGATTCGTGAAGAATTGGGATTAAGTGCCACCGAAATCGGCGCTTTGCTCTCCGTGTTTTCACTCGCTTACGGGATTGCGCAACTTCCTTGCGGCCCACTATTGGATCGTAAAGGCCCACGCCTGATGCTGGGACTGGGGATGTTCTTCTGGTCACTGTTCCAGGCAATGTCTGGCATGGTGCACAACTTTACGCAGTTCGTGTTGGTGCGTATCGGTATGGGGATTGGTGAAGCGCCGATGAACCCATGCGGTGTAAAAGTCATTAACGACTGGTTCAACATCAAAGAGCGCGGACGCCCGATGGGCTTCTTCAACGCAGCTTCTACCATTGGCGTTGCCGTAAGCCCACCGATTCTGGCGGCGATGATGCTGGTGATGGGCTGGCGCGGGATGTTTATTACCATTGGTGTACTGGGGATTTTTCTCGCCATCGGCTGGTATATGCTCTATCGCAACCGCGAGCACGTAGAACTGACTGCCGTTGAACAAGCTTATCTCAATGCAGGTAGCGTCAATGCCCGCCGAGATCCGCTCAGTTTTGCCGAATGGCGCAGCCTGTTCCGTAACCGTACAATGTGGGGAATGATGCTCGGATTCAGTGGCATCAACTACACTGCGTGGCTGTATCTGGCCTGGCTTCCTGGTTACCTGCAAACAGCCTATAACCTGGATTTAAAAAGCACAGGGTTGATGGCGGCTATCCCTTTCCTGTTTGGGGCTGCCGGGATGCTGGTCAACGGTTACGTTACTGACTGGCTGGTCAAAGGGGGAATGGCTCCGATTAAAAGCCGTAAGATCTGCATTATTGCCGGGATGTTCTGTTCTGCCGCCTTTACGCTGGTCGTACCACAAGCGACAACATCCATGACGGCGGTTCTGCTGATTGGCATGGCACTGTTCTGTATTCACTTTGCCGGAACATCCTGCTGGGGCTTGATCCACGTCGCAGTTGCTTCTCGCATGACTGCGTCGGTGGGCAGTATCCAGAACTTTGCCAGCTTCATCTGCGCCTCTTTTGCGCCGATCATTACTGGTTTTATTGTTGATACCACCCACTCATTCCGTCTGGCACTAATCATCTGCGGTTGCGTCACCGCAGCGGGGGCACTGGCGTACATCTTCCTGGTTCGTCAGCCGATCAACGACCCACGTAAAGATTAATCTCCTTATGCCCGATAACATTTTGCTTATCGGGCATTTTCATGGCGATTAAAATGTTTCCCAGTTCTCCTCGCTATCTGCCACGGCCATTTTACGCGGCGCAGCTGGCGTCACGGTTTTTACCACAGCCGATGTTTCACGCTGCTGTTGCTGAATCCGGAACACTGCCACTGCTTCGGTCAGGCGACTGGCCTGCTCTTCCAGCGCGGCGGCGGCGGCGGCAGATTCTTCCACCAGCGCGGCGTTCTGTTGAGTTACCCGGTCCATCTCAGCAACCGCTAAGCCAACCTGATCGATACCACGGCTCTGCTCATCAGAAGCAGAAGCTATTTCGCCCATAATGTCCGTCACGCGGGTCACAGCACTGACAATCTCCGCCATTGTTTCCCCGGCGCTTTCGACCAGTGTAGAGCCAACATCCACTTTCCCCACCGAGTCTTCAATAAGGCTTTTAATTTCACGAGCCGCCTGAGCGCTACGCTGGGCCAGATTACGCACTTCTCCCGCAACCACCGCAAAACCGCGCCCTTGCTCACCCGCACGCGCTGCTTCAACCGCCGCGTTCAAAGCCAGAATATTGGTCTGGAAGGCAATGCCGTCAATTACGCTGATAATATCGGCGATTTTCTGCGAACTGGTGGAGATATCGCGCATAGTCTGCACCACGTTATCTACCACTTTGCCGCCCCGTTGCGCCGTTTCAGAAGCACTTAATGCCAGATGGCTGGCCTGGCGCGCATTCTCGGCGTTCTGTTTCACCGTTGCGGTCAGTTGCTCCATGCTGGCTGCCGTCTCTTCCAGCGAAGCGGCCTGTTGCTCGGTGCGCGAAGAGAGATCGTTATTGCCGGTAGCGATTTCGCTGGCACCGCTATAGATGGCATTGGCCCCGTTGCGCACATCACCGACGGTACGCATCAGCTCTCCCTGCATATGGCGCAAACTCTCTGCCAGTTGCCCCATCTCATTAGAGCCATCCACCTCAATCGGTTTCACCAGATCGCCGCCTGCAATATGACGGATGCTGTCAATCAGGCGATTCATTGGCGCTACCAGCGAGGCTTTAATACCGAACCAGACGGCGAAGATGACCGCCAGTACGACGATCATCACGCCCACCAGAATCCACATCGCCTGGCTGTAGGAGGCATTGTTATCGCTGACGGCGATATCATAGAGCCGATCGTTTTGCTCCATGTAAGCCACATACTGCTTCTCGAAACCGTCTTGATATCCCTGGGTCGGCTGATCAAAGAACTCGTTGATTTTGCCTGCACCTAACAGTTGGATCAGCTCCGCCAGCGCATTGTGATAAATATCGTAATTACGTTTGATCTCTGCCGCTGCGGCGGTGCTCTGACGCGGGTCACGCGGCAACGCTTCGTAATCCGCCCAGTTTTTTTCCGCCTGTTTCAGCGAAATACTGGCACTCTGCATCAGCTCAGCAACGGTTGAACCGCTACCAATATTATTCTGATCCATCATGTAGCGGATACCCGCGCGGTTGAGGGTGTTACGCGTCTGCAACAACGCGACCCAGCTGCCATTCAGCGTGGATTGCTGCTGGCGAATGGTTTGTAAAACAGTGAAATTTTCTTTGTCATTCTTTAAGGCATTAAAGAACAGACCGCCTGATGTCAGTTGTAAAAGGCCAAAAACGGCCAAAACCAGCAGTAAGCTGGTCACGATCTTGATACGTTTTAACATGGTTTCTCTTTCCTGTGGACCGATGCAAGATTTTCGGCCTGGAAAGCAAAAACTTTATGAAAAGGTGTAACCCGCCATCCATGGAAAAACCAGGCGCTGGTTATCAGATACTAAAAAGTTATTCATTATCGCCCGGGATGGCTTCTTGTCGGGAATTGCCCAGAGCAATAAATTCCTCTAACAGATGGGTTAACTGTTGCATTTTCTCGGCAGTAAACTGAGCTTCAATCTGCCGATAGGCTTCTTCAATCTGTGTCTGAGCGCGGTTATACAGCGCCTGCCCCTCTTTGGTTAGCGAGATATAGAGCTTCCGCTGATCATTGATCGGCTTTAATCGCAACACTAAACCGTCGCGTTCCATCCGCGTAAGGATCCCGGTCAGGCTTGGGCGCAAAATGCAGGCGCGATACGCCAGATCGTGAAAATCCATTGATGGGCTTTCCGCCAGAATACGCACGATGCGCCACTGTTGCTCAGTCAAATTATGCCGTTTAACGATTGGGCGAAAATAACTCATCGCCGCTTCTCGCGCCTGGAGCAACGCAATGGTTAGAGAGTCGTGCATTATCTTTCCCCTGAAAAATTCAAAATCATTAATATAGAAACAGTTAATCATCACGTTACCGGGACTGCGCTGCCCCTGCAATTCTTCATTTTATCAAAATTGAGCATATTTTGTTAACTTGCTGATATTTAATATTTTATTATCTTTAAATGTAAATGGTTTGTTAATTAGATCACATTTACATCACTTACTTTTGCCAAACTACGCAATCGGGAATAAAAGTAATCATTAACATATTAATGATTAAAATGATCGAATCCGAGGAGTGGTAATGAAAGGCACTATCTTCGCCGTAGCGTTGAACCATCGCAGCCAACTTGATGCATGGCAGGAAGCGTTCCAGCAATCCCCCTACAAAGCCCCGCCTAAAACTGCGGTCTGGTTTATTAAACCGCGCAATACGGTGATTGGTTGCGGTGAACCGATTCCCTTTCCACAGGGTGAAAAGGTACTGAGCGGTGCGACTGTTGCGCTGATTGTGGGAAAAACGGCGACGAAAGTAGGTGAAGAAGATGCGGCAGAGTACATCGCCGGATATGCGCTGGCTAACGACGTCAGCCTGCCGGAAGAGAGCTTTTACCGCCCGGCAATCAAAGCAAAATGTCGTGATGGATTCTGCCCCATTGGCGAAACCGTGGCTCTCAGCAATGTCGATAATCTGACCATCTATACCGAGATCAACGGGCGTCCTGCCGATCACTGGAATACCGCCGATTTACAACGTAACGCCGCGCAGTTGCTGAGCGCCCTGAGCGAATTTGCCACACTGAATCCAGGCGATGCCATTCTGCTCGGCACGCCACAGGCGCGCGTGGAAATACAGCCAGGCGATCGCGTTCGTGTTCTCGCAGAAGGTTTCCCGCCGCTGGAAAATCCGGTAGTGGACGAACGTGAAGTGACCACGCGCAAGAGCTTCCCAACGCAGCCACACCCGCACGGCACGCTGTTTGCCCTCGGCCTGAACTACGCCGACCACGCCAGCGAACTGGAATTTAAGCCACCGGAAGAACCGCTGGTGTTCCTGAAAGCGCCAAATACCCTCACTGGCGATAACCAGACCTCCGTGCGTCCAAACAATATTGAATACATGCACTATGAAGCGGAGCTGGTGGTAGTTATTGGCAAACAGGCGCGTAACGTCAGCGAAGCCGATGCCATGGATTATGTCGCGGGCTACACCGTGTGTAACGACTACGCCATTCGCGACTATCTGGAAAACTACTACCGCCCTAACCTGCGGGTCAAAAGCCGCGACGGACTGACGCCGATGCTTTCAACCATCGTGCCGAAAGAGGCGATCCCGGACCCGCATAATCTGACCCTTCGCACCTTCGTCAACGGCGAGTTACGCCAGCAAGGCACCACCGCCGATCTGATCTTCAGCGTGCCCTTCCTGATCGCCTACTTAAGCGAATTTATGACCCTGAATCCGGGCGACATGATCGCCACCGGCACACCAAAAGGCTTATCTGACGTGGTGCCTGGCGATGAAGTGGTGGTGGAAGTAGAAGGCGTGGGCCGCCTGGTGAACCGAATTGTGAGTGAGGAAACAGCGAAATGAAAAAAGTAAATCATTGGATCAACGGTAAAAATGTTGCAGGTAACGACTACTTCCAGACTACCAATCCGGCAACGGGTGAAGTGCTGGCGGATGTGGCCTCCGGCGGTGAAGCGGAGATCAATCAGGCGGTAGCGGCAGCGAAAGAGGCGTTCCCGAAATGGGCCAATCTGCCGATGAAAGAGCGCGCGCGCCTGATGCGCCGTCTGGGCGATCTGATCGACCAGAACGTGCCGGAGATCGCCGCGATGGAAACCGCGGACACGGGCCTGCCGATCCATCAGACCAAAAATGTGTTGATCCCACGCGCTTCTCACAACTTTGAATTTTTCGCGGAAGTCTGCCAGCAGATGAACGGCAAGACTTATCCGGTCGACGACAAGATGCTCAACTACACGCTGGTGCAGCCGGTAGGCGTTTGTGCACTGGTGTCACCGTGGAACGTGCCGTTTATGACCGCCACCTGGAAGGTCGCGCCGTGTCTGGCGCTGGGCAATACCGCGGTACTGAAAATGTCGGAACTCTCCCCGCTGACCGCCGACCGCCTGGGTGAGCTGGCGCTGGAAGCTGGTATTCCGGCGGGCGTGCTGAACGTGGTACAGGGCTACGGCGCAACCGCAGGGGATGCGCTGGTCCGTCATCATGACGTGCGTGCCGTGTCGTTCACCGGCGGTACGGCGACCGGGCGCAACATCATGAAAAACGCCGGGCTGAAAAAATACTCCATGGAACTGGGCGGTAAATCGCCGGTGCTGATTTTTGAAGATGCTGATATTGAACGCGCGCTGGACGCCGCCCTGTTCACCATCTTCTCGATCAACGGCGAACGCTGCACCGCCGGTTCGCGCATCTTTATTCAGCAAAGCATCTACCCGGAATTCGTTAAACGCTTTGCCGAACGCGCCAACCGTCTGCGCGTGGGCGATCCGAACGATCCGAATACCCAGGTTGGCGCGCTTATCAGCCAGCAGCACTGGGAAAAAGTCTCCGGCTATATCCGTCTCGGCATTGAAGAAGGCGCAACCCTGCTGGCGGGCGGCCCGGATAAACCGTCCGACCTACCTGCGCACCTGAAAGGCGGCAACTTCCTGCGCCCAACCGTGCTGGCAGACGTTGATAACCGTATGCGCGTCGCCCAGGAAGAGATTTTCGGGCCGGTCGCCTGCCTGCTGCCGTTTAAAGACGAAGCTGAAGGCTTACGCCTGGCAAACGACGTGGAGTACGGCCTCGCGTCGTACATCTGGACTCAGGATGTCAGCAAAGTGCTGCGTCTGGCGCGTGGCATTGAAGCTGGCATGGTGTTCGTCAACACCCAGAACGTGCGTGATTTGCGCCAGCCGTTTGGCGGCGTAAAAGCCTCCGGCACCGGGCGTGAAGGCGGTGAGTACAGCTTCGAAGTGTTCGCGGAAATGAAGAACGTCTGCATTTCCATGGGCGACCATCCAATTCCGAAATGGGGAGTCTGATATGGGTAAGTTAGCGTTAGCCGCCAAGATCACGCACGTACCGTCGATGTATCTCTCTGAACTGCCAGGGAAAAACCACGGTTGCCGCCAGGGCGCGATCGACGGGCATAAAGAGATCAGCAAGCGTTGCCGGGAAATGGGCGTCGATACCATTATCGTTTTCGATACCCACTGGCTGGTCAACAGTGCTTATCACATCAACTGTGCAGACCATTTTGAAGGCATCTACACCAGCAACGAGCTGCCGCATTTTATCCGCGATATGACCTACAACTACGAGGGCAACCCGGAGTTGGGGCAGCTTATTGCCGATGAAGCCTTAAAGCTCGGCGTGCGGGCAAAAGCGCACAACATTCCCAGCCTGAAACTGGAATACGGCACGCTGGTACCGATGCGCTACATGAATGAAGACAAGCACTTCAAAGTGGTCTCCATTTCGGCTTTCTGCACGGTTCACGATTTTGCTGACAGCCGCAAGCTGGGCGAAGCGATTCTGAAAGCGATCGAACAGTACGACGGCACCGTGGCGGTCCTTGCCAGCGGTTCGTTATCGCACCGCTTTATTGACGATCAGCGTGCAGAAGAAGGGATGAACAGCTACACCCGCGAGTTCGACCGCCAGATGGACGAGCGCGTGGTGAAGTTGTGGCGCGAAGGCCAGTTCAAAGAGTTCTGCAATATGCTGCCGGAGTACGCCGACTACTGCTACGGCGAAGGCAATATGCACGACACGGTGATGCTGCTGGGGATGCTCGGCTGGGATAAATACGACGGCAAGGTGGAGTTTATCACCGAGCTATTCCCAAGCTCTGGCACCGGTCAGGTTAACGCTGTTTTCCCGCTTCCCGCGTAAGGAACCACCATGCCGCACTTTATCGTGGAATGTACTGAAAATATTCGTGAAGAAGCCCGCTTACCTGAGCTGTTTGCCAGTGTTAACACTGCACTGGCGGCAACGGGGATTTTTCCGCTTGGGGGAATACGTAGCCGGGCGCACTGGATCGATACCTGGCAAATGGCTGATGGCAAGCACGATTACGCCTTTGTGCATATGACGCTAAAAATCGGCAGCGGGCGCAGCCTGGAAAGCCGTCAGGAAGTGGGCGAAATGCTGTTTGATCTGATTAAAACGCACTTCGCCTCACTGATGGAGAGCCGTTACCTGGCGCTTTCATTTGAGATTGCAGAGCTGCACCCGACGCTGAATTTTAAACAAAACAACGTGCACGCGTTGTTTAAATAAATTTGCACCAGCTTCCAGGCCGGATGATAAGGCGCAGCCGCATCCGGCAATGCCACAGGATATCGCTATGTTCGATAAACACACCCACACCCTGATCGCCCAGCGTCTGGATCAGGCAGAAAAACAGCGCGAACAGATCCGCGCGATCTCGCTGGATTACCCGGAGATCACCATCGAAGACGCTTACGCGGTGCAGCGTGAATGGGTTCGACTGAAAATCGCCGAAGGTCGCACGCTGAAAGGCCACAAAATCGGCCTGACCTCGAAAGCGATGCAGGCCAGCTCACAAATCAGCGAGCCGGATTACGGTGCCCTGCTGGATGACATGTTCTTCCACGATGGCAGCGATATCCCGACCGATCGCTTTATCGTGCCGCGCATTGAAGTGGAGCTGGCTTTCGTGCTGGCAAAACCGCTGCGTGGGCCAAACTGCACGCTGTTCGACGTCTACAACGCCACGGACTATGTGATCCCGGCGCTGGAGCTGATCGACGCTCGCTGCCACAACATCGATCCGGAAACCCAGCGCCCGCGCAAAGTGTTCGACACCATTTCCGATAACGCCGCCAACGCCGGGGTGATCCTCGGCGGTCGTCCGATCAAACCAGACGAACTGGATCTGCGTTGGATCTCCGCCCTGATGTATCGCAATGGCGTGATTGAAGAAACCGGCGTCGCCGCTGGTGTGCTGAATCATCCGGCAAACGGCGTGGCCTGGCTGGCGAACAAACTCGCACCGTATGACGTACAACTGGAATCCGGGCAAATCATTCTCGGCGGTTCGTTCACCCGCCCGGTTCCGGCGCGTAAGGGCGACACCTTCCACGTCGATTACGGCAACATGGGCTCCATTAGCTGCCGCTTTGTTTAAGGAGAGAACGATGGAAAACAGTTTTAAAGCGGCGCTGAAAGCAGGCCGTCCGCAGATTGGATTATGGCTGGGGCTGAGCAGCAGCTACAGCGCGGAGTTACTGGCCGGAGCAGGATTCGACTGGTTGTTGATCGACGGTGAGCACGCGCCGAATAACGTGCAAACCGTGCTCACCCAGCTACAGGCGATTGCGCCCTACCCCAGCCAGCCGGTAGTACGTCCGTCGTGGAACGATCCGGTGCAAATCAAACAACTGCTGGACGTCGGCACACAAACCTTACTGGTGCCGATGGTTCAAAACGCTGACGAAGCCCGTGAAGCGGTACGCGCCACCCGTTATCCCCCCGCCGGTATTCGCGGTGTGGGCAGTGCGCTGGCCCGCGCCTCGCGCTGGAATCGTATTCCTGATTACCTGCAAAAAGCCAACGATCAAATGTGCGTGCTGGTGCAGATCGAAACGCGTGAGGCAATGAAGAACTTACCGCAGATTCTGGACGTGGAAGGAGTCGACGGCGTGTTTATCGGCCCGGCGGATCTGAGCGCCGATATGGGTTATGCCGGTAATCCACAGCACCCGGAAGTACAGGCCGCCATTGAGCAGGCGATCGTGCAGATCCGCGAAGCGGGCAAAGCACCGGGGATCCTGATCGCCAATGAGCAACTGGCAAAACGCTATCTGGAACTGGGCGCGCTGTTTGTCGCCGTCGGCGTTGACACCACCCTGCTCGCCCGCGCCGCTGAAGCGCTGGCAGCACGGTTTGGTGCGCAGGCTACCGCCGTGAAGCCCGGCGTGTATTAATGCCGGATGCGCTGCGCTTATCCGGCCTACACTCGCACCAAATCGTAGGCCGGATAAGGCGTTACGCCGCATCCAGCAAAAACCTTGTCGTACCCTACAAAAATCCCATTAGAGGAAGAAAAATGAGCGACACCTCACCTGCCATACCGGAGAGTATCGATCCGGCGAATCAGCATAAAGCGCTGACTGCAGGACAACAGGCGGTTATTAAGAAGCTATTTCGCCGCCTGATCGTCTTTCTGTTCGTGCTGTTTATCTTCTCGTTCCTTGATCGCATCAACATCGGCTTTGCCGGACTCACGATGGGACGCGACCTCGGTCTGAGCGCCACCATGTTTGGCCTCGCTACCACCCTGTTCTATGCCGCTTATGTCATCTTCGGCATTCCCAGCAACATTATGCTGAGTATTGTCGGTGCGCGGCGCTGGATCGCCACCATCATGGTGCTCTGGGGCATCGCCTCTACTGCCACCATGTTTGCCACTGGCCCCACCAGCTTGTACGTACTGCGTATACTGGTTGGCATTACCGAAGCCGGCTTTCTGCCTGGTATTCTGCTGTATTTAACCTTCTGGTTTCCGGCCTATTTCCGCGCCCGTGCCAACGCCTTGTTTATGGTAGCAATGCCGGTAACGACAGCGTTGGGCTCGATCGTTTCCGGCTACATTTTGTCGCTGGATGGCGTCATGGCATTAAAAGGCTGGCAGTGGCTGTTTTTGCTGGAAGGCTTCCCGTCGGTATTACTCGGCGTCATGGTGTGGTTCTGGCTTGATGACTCACCGGACAAAGCTAAGTGGCTGACGAAAGAAGACAAAAAATGCCTGCAAGAGATGATGGATAACGATCGTCTGACGCTGGTTCAGCCAGAGGGAGCCATCAGCCACCACGCCATGCAACAACGCAGTATGTGGCGGGAGATCTTCACTCCGGTGGTGATGATGTATACCCTGGCGTATTTCTGCCTGACCAACACACTTAGTGCGATCAGCATCTGGACACCGCAGATCCTGCAAAGTTTTAATCAGGGCAGCAGTAATATCACCATCGGCCTGCTGGCCGCCGTACCGCAGATTTGTACCATTCTCGGGATGGTCTACTGGAGCCGTCACTCAGATCGCCGCCAGGAACGAAGGCATCACACCGCCCTTCCTTATTTGTTCGCTGCCGCAGGTTGGTTACTGGCTTCGGCAACTGATCACAACATGATCCAGATGCTGGGGATCATTATGGCTTCGACCGGATCATTCAGCGCAATGGCGATTTTCTGGACAACACCGGATCAGTCCATCAGCCTGCGGGCACGAGCGATCGGTATTGCGGTGATCAACGCCACTGGCAACATTGGTTCAGCGTTAAGTCCGTTTATGATCGGCTGGTTGAAAGATTTGACCGGCAGCTTTAACAGTGGATTGTGGTTTGTTGCCGCGCTGCTGGTGATTGGTGCGGGGATTATCTGGGCGATTCCAATGCAGTCCTCCCGTCCGCGAGCGACCCCGTAAGGAACGACGATGTGTGACCGTCAGATTGCCAATATTGATATCAGCAAAGAGTACGATGAAAGCCTGGGCACGGACGATGTGCATTATCAGTCGTTCGCCCGCATGGCGGCATTTTTTGGCCGCCATATGCTGCCACATCGCCACGAACAGTACTTTCAGATGCATTTCCTCAATAGCGGACAGATTGAGCTACAACTTGACGATCATCGCTACTCGGTGGAAGCGCCCCTGTTTGTCCTGACGCCGCCGTCAGTACCTCATGCGTTTATTACGGAGTCTGACGCCGACGGTCATGTGTTGACGGTACGGGAAGATCTGATCTGGCCCCTGCTGGAAGTTCTTTATCCGGGCACTCGGGAAACCTTCGGCCTGCCGGGGATTTGCCTGTCACTGGCAGATAAACCCGACGAACTGGCGGCGCTGGAACACTATTGGCAACTGATAGAGCGGGAATCGGTAGAACAACTGCCTGGACGGGAACACACCCTGACGTTACTGGCACAGGCAGTGTTCACCCTACTGCTGCGTAACGCAAAACTCGACGACCATGCCGCCAGCGGAATGCGCGGAGAATTAAAACTGTTCCAGCGTTTTAATATGCTGATTGAAAGCCATTTTCATCAGCACTGGACAGTACCGGATTACGCTAACGAACTGCATATCACCGAATCACGCCTCACGGACATCTGCCGCCGCTTTGCCAACCGTCCGCCAAAACGGTTGATTTTCGACAGGCAGCTGCGAGAAGCCAAGCGGCTGCTGCTGTTTTCTGATAACGCCGTGAACAATATTGCCTGGCAACTCGGTTTTAAGGATCCAGCTTATTTTGCGCGCTTTTTTAATCGCTTAGTCGGTTGCTCGCCCAGTGCTTATCGTGCCAAAAAAGTACCTGTGACGTGAAAATCCCTTAGTCTTAACGGGAAACCAGGCACCACCTGCTATTCCCCTTTCTCCGCCTGGAGCAAGGGGATTTAGTAACGTCAAAAATCGCTAAAAGCGACCTCGATCACAAAACCGTACCCGACCTGAAAAGTACCAGCCATTGTCCCAAAAGTGTCTTCCCGTAATCGCCCCTGCAAGCTTCAATTGAATAACAAAAACAACACACAAAATTAACAATCGTATTCCGATTAATACTGTAGAGGTCGACATGAAACCAGAAGATTTCCGCGCCAGTACCCAACGTCCGTTCACCGGGGAAGAGTATCTGAAAAGCCTGCAGGATGGTCGCGAGATCTATATCTATGGCGTGCGAGTTAAAGACGTCACCACTCATCCGGCATTTCGTAATGCGGCAGCGTCTGTTGCCCAGCTGTACGACGCACTGCACAAACCGGAGATGCAGGACTCTCTGTGCTGGAACACCGACACCGGCAGCGGCGGCTATACCCATAAATTCTTCCGCGTGGCGAAAAGTGCCGACGACCTGCGCCAGCAACGCGACGCCATCGCTGAGTGGTCACGCCTGAGCTATGGCTGGATGGGCCGTACCCCAGACTACAAAGCTGCTTTCGGTTGCGCACTGGGCGCGAATCCGGGCTTTTACGGTCAGTTCGAGCAGAACGCCCGTAACTGGTACACCCGTATTCAGGAAACTGGCCTCTACTTTAACCACGCGATTGTTAACCCACCGATCGATCGTCATTTGCCGACCGATAAAGTAAAAGACGTTTACATCAAGCTGGAAAAAGAGACTGACGCCGGGATTATCGTCAGCGGTGCGAAAGTGGTTGCCACCAACTCGGCGCTGACTCACTACAACATGATTGGCTTCGGCTCGGCACAAGTAATGGGCGAAAACCCGGACTTCGCACTGATGTTCGTTGCGCCAATGGATGCCGATGGCGTCAAATTAATCTCCCGCGCCTCTTATGAGATGGTCGCGGGTGCTACCGGCTCACCGTATGACTACCCGCTCTCCAGCCGCTTCGATGAGAACGATGCGATTCTGGTGATGGATAACGTGCGGATCCCATGGGAAAACGTGCTGATCTACCGCGATTTTGATCGCTGCCGTCGCTGGACGATGGAAGGCGGTTTCGCCCGTATGTATCCGCTGCAAGCCTGTGTGCGCCTGGCAGTGAAACTCGACTTCATTACGGCACTGCTGAAAAAATCACTCGAATGTACCGGCACCCTGGAGTTCCGTGGTGTGCAGGCCGATCTCGGTGAAGTGGTGGCGTGGCGCAACACCTTCTGGGCATTGAGTGACTCGATGTGTTCTGAAGCGACGCCGTGGGTCAACGGGGCTTATTTACCGGATCATGCCGCACTGCAAACCTATCGCGTACTGGCACCAATGGCCTACGCGAAGATCAAAAACATTATCGAACGCAACGTTACCAGTGGCCTGATCTATCTCCCTTCCAGTGCCCGTGACCTGAACAATCCGCAGATCGACCAGTATCTGGCGAAGTATGTGCGCGGTTCGAACGGTATGGATCACGTCCAGCGCATCAAGATCCTCAAACTGATGTGGGATGCCATTGGCAGCGAGTTTGGTGGTCGTCACGAACTGTATGAAATCAACTACTCCGGTAGCCAGGATGAGATTCGCCTGCAGTGTCTGCGCCAGGCACAAAGCTCCGGCAATATGGACAAGATGATGGCGATGGTTGATCGCTGCCTGTCGGAATACGACCAGAACGGCTGGACTGTGCCTCACCTGCACAACAACGACGATATCAACATGCTGGATAAGCTGCTGAAATAACGCAGCAGGAGGTTAAGATGCAATTAGATGAACAACGCCTGCGCTTTCGTGACGCGATGGCCAGCCTGTCGGCAGCGGTAAATATTATCACCACCGAGGGCGACGCCGGACAATGCGGGATTACGGCAACGGCCGTCTGCTCGGTCACGGATACACCACCATCGCTGATGGTGTGCATTAACGCCAACAGTGCGATGAACCCGGTTTTTCAGGGCAACGGCAATTTGTGCGTCAACGTCCTCAACCATGAGCAGGAACTGATGGCACGCCACTTCGCGGGCATGACGGGCATGGCGATGGAAGAGCGTTTTAGCCTCTCATGCTGGCAAAAAGGTCCGCTGGCGCAGCCGGTGCTAAAAGGTTCGCTGGCCAGTCTTGAAGGTGAGATCCGCGATGTGCAGGCAATTGGCACACATCTGGTGTATCTGGTGGAGATTAAAAACATCATCCTCAGTGCAGAAGGTCACGGGCTTATCTACTTTAAACGCCGTTTCCATCCAGTGATGCTGGAAATGGAAGCTGCGATTTAAGCTCCAGCCCCTTCACGTATTCGTCGAAGGGGCATTTTTATTGTGATCTCAATCACATATCCACCCGATGAATAATTCTTGCCCAACCGCTCACCGCCATTCCTGACCGCTTACGTCCCTAAAATAACCACTCAGTTATTTACCTTACTTTACGCGCGCGTAACTCTGGCAACATCACTGCAGGATAGCGGTCAATTTACCTCCTCAAACGCAACGCAAACCTAGAACGGCTTCGGCCTATGATTAACAAATTACTCTATGAATTTTGGTTTGCAGGAAGGCAGCAAGTGAGTGAATCCCCGGGAGCTTACAACAGTAAGTGACAGGGGTGAACGAACGCAACTGCCGCACCTGTAAGCCAAAAGACGACGAGTAAAATGCCAGGTTTTACTATGGATACGAAAAAACTATTCAAGCACATACCCTGGGTGATTCTCGGAATCATCGGTGCATTCTGCCTCGCGGTAGTTGCATTACGTCGGGGGGAGCACGTCAGCGCCCTGTGGATCGTGGTCGCCTCTGTGTCGGTGTATCTGGTGGCGTATCGCTACTACAGTCTGTACATCGCCCAGAAGGTGATGAAACTCGACCCCACGCGCGCGACGCCTGCGGTTATTAACAACGACGGTCTGAACTACGTTCCGACCAACCGTTACGTGTTGTTTGGTCACCACTTCGCCGCTATCGCCGGTGCTGGTCCGCTGGTTGGTCCGGTTCTCGCCGCGCAGATGGGCTACCTACCTGGCACGCTGTGGCTGCTGGCGGGGGTAGTACTGGCCGGTGCGGTACAGGACTTTATGGTGCTGTTTATCTCCTCTCGCCGTAACGGCGCATCTCTCGGTGAGATGATCAAAGAAGAGATGGGACCAGTACCGGGGACTATCGCGCTGTTTGGCTGTTTCTTAATCATGATCATCATCCTTGCCGTCCTGGCGCTGATTGTGGTTAAAGCCCTGGCCGAAAGCCCGTGGGGTGTTTTCACCGTTTGCTCAACCGTACCGATTGCGCTGTTTATGGGTATCTACATGCGCTTTATCCGTCCGGGGCGTGTGGGTGAAGTCTCTGTCATTGGTATCGTGCTGCTGGTTGCCTCTATCTACTTCGGTGGCGTGATTGCTCACGATCCGTACTGGGGTCCGGCACTGACCTTTAAAGACACCACCATTACCTTCGCGCTGATTGGCTATGCGTTTGTTTCCGCACTGCTGCCGGTGTGGCTGATCCTCGCACCGCGCGACTATCTGGCAACCTTCCTGAAAATCGGCGTTATCGTCGGCCTGGCGCTGGGTATTGTGGTGCTGAACCCGGAACTGAAAATGCCTGCGATGACCCAGTACATTGACGGTACTGGCCCGCTGTGGAAAGGCGCTCTGTTCCCGTTCCTGTTCATCACCATCGCCTGTGGTGCGGTATCTGGCTTCCACGCGCTGATCTCTTCCGGTACGACGCCGAAACTGCTGGCTAACGAAACCGACGCGCGTTTCATTGGCTACGGCGCAATGCTGATGGAGTCCTTCGTGGCGATTATGGCGCTGGTTGCTGCGTCCATCATCGAACCGGGTCTTTACTTCGCGATGAACACCCCGCCTGCTGGCCTTGGCATTACCATGCCTAACCTGCATGAAATGGGTGGCGAGAATGCGCCGATCATCATGGCGCAGCTGAAAGACGTTACCGCACACGCGGCAGCGACCGTCAGCTCCTGGGGCTTCGTGATTTCGCCAGAGCAGATCCTGCAAACCGCGAAAGACATTGGTGAGCCTTCTGTCCTGAACCGTGCAGGTGGTGCGCCAACGCTGGCGGTAGGTATCGCTCACGTGTTCCACAAAGTGCTGCCGATGGCTGACATGGGCTTCTGGTATCACTTCGGTATTCTGTTCGAAGCCCTGTTCATCCTGACCGCGCTGGATGCGGGTACTCGTTCTGGCCGCTTTATGCTGCAAGACCTGCTGGGTAACTTCATCCCGTTCCTGAAAAAAACCGACTCTCTGGTTGCCGGTATCATCGGTACTGCGGGCTGTGTGGGTCTGTGGGGCTACCTGCTGTATCAGGGCGTGGTCGATCCGCTGGGCGGCGTTAAGAGCCTGTGGCCGCTGTTCGGTATCTCCAACCAGATGCTGGCAGCCGTAGCGCTGGTACTGGGCACCGTTGTGCTGATTAAGATGAAGCGCACCCAATACATCTGGGTAACTGTTGTTCCGGCTGTATGGCTGCTTATCTGCACCACCTGGGCGCTGGGCCTGAAACTGTTCAGCACCAACCCGCAGATGGAAGGCTTCTTCTACATGGCAAGCCAGTACAAAGAGAAGATTGCTAACGGTACTGACCTGACGGCGCAGCAGATTGCCAACATGAACCACATCGTTGTGAACAACTACACCAACGCAGGCCTGAGTATTCTGTTCCTGATTGTGGTGTACAGCATCATCTTCTACGGTTTCAAAACCTGGCTTGCGGTACGTAACAGCGACAAACGTACTGACAAAGAAACTCCGTACGTTCCAATCCCGGAAGGCGGCGTGAAGATCTCTTCGCACCACTAACCGTGTTTAGCCCCGCTTCGGCGGGGCTTTGTTCTTATCAGAGTGAACTATGTTTGGTAACTTAGGACAGGCAAAAAAATATCTCGGCCAGGCGGCGAAGATGTTGATTGGCATTCCAGACTATGACAACTACGTCGAGCATATGAAGACCAACCATCCCGACAAGCCGTACATGAGCTATGAAGAATTCTTCCGCGAACGCCAGAACGCACGCTACGGCGGCGATGGTAAAGGCGGTATGCGCTGTTGTTAATGGAGAGAGCATGAACCCGATTGCAGTTACCCTACTCACCGGTTTTTTAGGCGCGGGCAAAACCACCCTGCTGCGCCATATTCTTAATGAACAACACGGCTACAAGATTGCCGTGATTGAAAACGAATTCGGCGAAGTCTCCGTTGATGATCAATTGATTGGTGATCGCGCAACGCAGATCAAAACGCTGACCAACGGCTGCATCTGCTGTTCGCGCTCCAACGAGCTGGAGGACGCGCTACTCGACCTGCTGGATAATCTCGACAAGGGCAATATTCAGTTCGATCGTCTGGTCATTGAATGCACCGGCATGGCCGATCCTGGCCCGATTATTCAAACCTTTTTCTCCCATGAGATTTTATGCCAGCGCTACCTGCTGGACGGCGTGATTGCGCTGGTGGATGCGGTACATGCCGATGAGCAGATGAACCAGTTCACCATCGCCCAGTCCCAGGTGGGCTACGCCGACCGTATTCTGCTGACTAAAACCGACGTCGCAGGCGAAGCAGAAAAACTGCGTGAACGCCTGGCGCGCATCAACGCCCGTGCACCGGTCTACACCGTCACCCACGGCGACATCGACCTGGGCCTGCTGTTCAACACCAACGGTTTTATGCTGGAAGAAAACGTCGTCAGCACCAAACCGCGTTTCCACTTTATCGCGGATAAACAAAACGATATTTCGTCGATTGTGGTGGAACTGGATTACCCGGTAGATATCAGCGAAGTTTCCCGGGTGATGGAAAACCTGCTGCTGGAATCGGCGGATAAACTGCTGCGTTACAAAGGGATGCTGTGGATTGACGGCGAACCTAACCGCCTGCTGTTCCAGGGCGTCCAGCGCCTCTACAGCGCCGACTGGGACCGCCCGTGGGGCGATGAAACACCGCATAGCACGATGGTGTTTATCGGGATTCAGTTGCCGGAGGATGAGATTCGGGCGGCGTTTGCGGGGTTGAGGAAGTAATCGTGAAAGGTTGAGTGTAAAGCAGCTCAATGCCCCATTTAGCAGTGAGGGGGGAAACAGAACGACGTGCTCCCCTCCGCTAAGTTTTATTGCGCGTGAATACCTGGATCTGGCAAAAAATTGCCGCGTTTGGCGTCAGACCATGCTTCGCTACCAGAAGCAGGAATGTCGCTGTAATCAATGTCTTCGTCGGATTTATTAACCAAAGCCATGAGTTCAGCTTCTTGCTGCACATCAAGTGTGTAGAGTGTGCCCCGTTTATGTTTAACCATGCTCATTTATGACCAGAACCTTTACGATTTAATTATAAAGATGACTTATTTCAGCCATCCAGGCACGTTATATTCTGAGACATTCTCAATGGAATATGCATCTCTCCTGTCAGAACCTTTCTTACACTTCAACTCATTGAACCCCCATTTACCCTCTCTATTGGAATAAAATACAGTATATTTATCGGTATTAAACCCGAAATATCTTTCATCCGGACGTGAAATATTCAACTCTCCACATTTAACCTGACTGCGCCATTCAAAATCTATGGTGCTTTTTAAAACGTAGTACGAAATATTCTCTACATTTTTTGAAGCAAAAACTACTAAAATAGTAGATGCTATAAATGCTCCGGCAAGTATAAATAACCTATACACACTTAATTTAG
>NZ_CAOLGM010000065.1:0-24050 GCF_948475835.1 uncultured Escherichia sp.
GCCATGTCCCCTCCTTGATATAACTTTCATATAGCGCTGCGTTGTAGATTGCATTTTCGGACGGGCTGTAAACACTTTTAACTTTATTCATTCTGTTATCTCCCTTTCGCTATATAGCAAAGATTAAACCCACCGGCGCCTGACATACGGGCTGTAAAACCCGTTCTTGAAGTACCAGTTGAGTTAACTCCATAAGCAGGCATGGTTGTTGGAGAAAGCAGAGACTCCTGGATATCTGTCATTGTCAGTGTAATTGATTCGACACGCGCGGGGAAAGGTAGCGGGAAAACAACATTCACCCCTGTCTGTCCAACGGGGAAACCGAAAATACCCCATTGTGTAATTACCCCATCCGGCCCCTTACTCCATCCAGATTTACTATTCGGCCAGTCTGCTGCTCCAGAGTACCCCGTTGTGAAACTACTCATATCTGGTACTTGCCCGGTACCTGTTCCAATGTTACTCGTTGCCGCCGTTCCCAAACCAAGATATGAAAAAGCATCTTTCCACCCGGAGCCATTGTTGTTAGGATCAGATAGATTTCCTTCTGTTGTATTAATGAATATTTTTTCCCCATCGTCTGAGATGAGCATCGCCCCTGACGGATATCCAGAAATCTCCGAAGCAAATTCAGAATCAAAAGTATTCAGCGCCCCGGTGCTCGACCACCTCCCCAGAGCAGAAAGTTCGTATAAAATTTGGTTCATATCCTGGCCTTTTGGCGGCAAACCGCCAGCAGATTTCAGGATCATTGTTATTGGAGGAAACCCCTGTTCATACGATGCTGAGTTATCACCTGCAGGGGTGGTTGGCAATATTGCCCCTCTCTGTCCATTAACTCCAAATGGCTTAGGTTGTTTTTTAGGTGAGTCAGAACGATTCATGCTTAATTCCTATAAAATGTGCCGTCATTAAATGGATATGCATCTGTAGCAAAACCAAAGTATGGGCTTACAATTTGTTTGATATTTACCTGAACTCCACTTGGTACAGGAGTCACATCGTAATTTGTTAAAATCGATTCTTCGTAGGGAGCAAGTGAGAACTCAAAATTTATACCAATGGTCATATCTCTGTAATTGACACAATATGCTCTGCCTCGTTGATAAAAAAGTATTTTAAGGAATTTATTTATATCAGGAATGGTTGCCACACTGATGTTAGTAAAAGCCTTGCAGAGTATTAATGTTCTGTAAGCATCATCCCCAAGCCTGACATTCGTTGTTTTCTGAATGCCGCCGTAAAACGGAGAATTATTAAATGGTGCCGGGTAATCAGTACTCCCATCATCTGCTTCGCTAAATCCAAATGAATCGCTATCTATTGGCGCAACAATATATCTGCTTATGCCAACAATTTTCCCCCACATATCAAGCCCGAATGTTTCGCAGGTAGTTAAATCCCATACCTTTTTAATGAATTCCTCAGTGAAATCATCAAGACTCACAGCCTGGTTAAATGTGTCTATGATGGACAATAATTTTTTACTTGCTGAGTATTGGGTAAGTATTGTGTCTTCCCACATACCTCACCCCTCACGATAGAGTTACGGTAATATCTGATTCCTGAATTGTCGGAACCTGGTCGATACCCATTGTTATTGCTGGCCCATAGGCTGATCCATCAATGGAGACTTCAAGCGATAAAATCCCAACGGTGTCAGGTGATATTGAAATAACCGGAGCATAATACTTACCGGCGTTAATGGTAGAGCCTATCCTTGCCTTCCCGATCCCCTCATAACCACCATTGAAAACTGATACGATCATGCTTTTCACTTGTGATGTGATATCACTAGGTGGATTAAGAGAGCTATCCAGCTCAACGCTAAAATAAACCCTCGTCGGAGTTGCTTTTTGCCACTGCATTACATAGGAAGGGTATGGAGGTAGATAGTTAACATTGTCGTAAACCGTGTACGAGGTATCTCCGTTCAGATTTGCTCCAGGGTTGTACGTCTGGAAAATTGACTCCGCTACATCCTCATCAGTTCCACCATACACACAGATGTAAATAGAGTGCGCCACCACAGGGAAGTTAGTAGCTCCCTGATTTACTGTGGCTGCAGTTCTGTTTGACCATACATAGGCATCCAGCACACCATTCGTAGCCAGCAAGGCAGATAGTGTCGATGCGTCCTGATTGCGGCTATTTCTCGCGACCGACTGCTTGCGACGTGTTTCAAATGCAATACGTGATTCAACATCAACGCCAACAACGCCTGGGCTCGCGTTTGTGATCGCATCCCATCCAGATACTGCACGGTAAATCTGATTTAATGCACCTGCTGCACAGGGTATTGGTCCGGTTGTGTTATTTACAAACTGAACATCAATGCTTCCTGATGCTGGTATTGTTGCGATGTCGATAGACCGGTAAATATATCCATTGGTATCAATGGCTGTGCTTCCCGCGGGGATTGTCGTTCCAACCTGACCAATGCATGTTGCCGTAACAACTGTCCCCTGAGCAGCGATCCGTTCCATAAAGTAAATCCGGCCAATCCCGTCCTGGAATCTGCCAGTTGAAAAGTCAGGATTAATTTGATTAAACAAACAAAGAAGCTTGTCGTATTCCTGAGCGATAATTTCAGTGTCAGACTGGGCGATCTGCCCTTGCGGTGAACTCAGTGACTGACTTGCGCCACCGCCAAGGGCCGTTGACATGTCTGTAAGTCTTCCCGCCAATACATCTGCTATATCGGGGACTGAAAGGCCGTTTTCAGTGATGGTTACATCAGGAACAGCCGTATTTAATATCGTCATAAGGTGGCCTGTGCAATATTACCATTGATATCTGTAACGCGGATTGTGCCGCGAGTTGTGCGTGTATTCTTGTCAAAGAAAACTGATGCCAGAGCATCCTCAACGACGGGTAATTTGAGTGCTTCAGCTTGCATTTTCTGAGCAATAAAACCAGGAGATGGTCGCCTGCCAAGAACTTCTGCCTTCCATGGAATCCCAAGCGTATTGTCGTAATAACACTCTCCAGAAAACACCAGGCACGCACTGGCGACATCCTGAGCAACAGAATATGATTCTTCTGCGATCGCCAGATTGCCATTTCCGTCAAGCGTCAAGTCCCACGTAGAAGTGTCAAGTTGCATAGTTCTGTATGTCATGTCGGTTTATCCGTTGCATTGGAATTTATTGTTGACCCACCACTTTGTACTCCTGAAACAGAATGTTTGTGATTGTTATAGTTGTCCCTTAAATTTTTAACAGTAGATGACTGTGAACTTGCGTTATCCTGAATATCACCGCTAACTTTAAGTAAATGAGTATTCATGTTGACTCCATCAGGAGCATCAATATTTAACGATGAACATTTAATATTTAGTGGGTTAGGCGTGGTTATGTTTATTGCACCGTCAGCGAATTCAATAAATTGAGTGGGCGCAATGTTTAATACCCCACCAAGATAAATTGCATCAGATTTACTGTGTCTTCTTTTGCTTCCGGGTACTGATTCTTTACGATTTTTTCTTACCAGTGATGTGTCTTTGTCGCAGACCGCAATCAGACCAATATCACCCGCCACAGGGTCCATAATTACAGCGCTGTTTCCTCTCTGCAACCGCCATACGGGAAGATCATATAAAACCGAGTTAGAAATCATTTTTCCTGTACGGTCTGTTCTGGTTAGTAAAGGAAGAGTGTCAACAACTAAATCCGGTGCTTCCCCCCTGACTTCCTGAACTCTCGCTAACTCAATGAAGAAATATCCAGACATCAGCATCTCAAAAATATATTCCTGAGATTGAGCCTCACTTACCTGAGCAGGCGTTGGAGTAAATAGTTGCTTATCCATTATTCTGTTGCGCCTCTGCTCTTTGTTCCGCTGTTCTGGCGGCAATACATATTGAGTGCCATGAACCATTTGGCATCCATGATGATAATTCATGCCGAACGGAGGTTAACTTATACCTTCCGCTTGCATGTGGTAGTTCTGTTTTGATATCCACATATCTTCCAATGCAAAGGAGAGATGAATATTGCGTCTGAAACATCAGCCCCCCATTTGAAAATACAGGATATCCAACAAGTCCGTATTCTCTGGATATAAACGGAATCACATCGTCTCTGTTTTTTTCTGAAGGCCAGAACTCTACTTTTGTCGGTGGCGTGGCTGACATCGCCAGTCCATAATCTGAACAGATCCTATAAAGTTGCTCAAAAACACTTCCTTCAAAATGCGGACTTCCTGATGTTGTCATCCCTTTTACATTATTAAACACAGCCTCATAACCTGCACTTGCACAAATGGATGAGATGACATCTTCAACACTTTGCGCACCCTGCGCTGTAAACGGACTTGCTGGCATGTTCTGTAAATCAACATTAGAAGAGGCTGTTATCATCAAACTGCTTTCAGGAGCAGAATTCATGTTTGCTATTGATGAAAGCATCGTGCCGGAGAAAACAAGAGAATCATCAGCAAATACCTCAACATTTAATTTCTGACCTTCCCCAACAATACCATCAGCCTTCCCTGATATATCAGCAAGTCTTTCAATTCCTAAGCCGTAAAGAGATATATCAGCCTGAGCACCTCCCCGACCGGTAACAAAGTTCAGGGATACTGTTGACTTAACATTTCTGATGGAGATTTTATTGTTTCCATTTTTATCAAATGCTGATGATTCATTCGTGAAGTCAAACCGAAGACTGTGATTTTTATACAAGCTCGTTTTCCTCGATGTAGTACAGCAAGTAACGGCTACCCAAGCCTTCCCATTGAGGGTCCGATTCCCCATCATTATCAATGAAAATAAGGTCTCCCTTAAATCCAAGGTAGGAGTATCTTACCATCTTATTCCCATACAGACATGGAACGCCCTGCATAATTGGGACTTCATTAACAGTTAAATCCATGTACATAAAACTCTGTCGCTGAACAAGTTTTATATTACATTGCTGACCAGCCAGACTTACCGAAATGGACTGAGATTTGCTGGGAAGAACAGATACTGTAATCATGTACTCGCCTTAACTATATTTTTTGCAATATCTGCCGCTTTTTTTGTTGCGCTGTTTGTAACTTCGAGTATTGGTTTGGACACTGTATCAAGAGCACTATGAAATTCAGTCTTGATTGTACCGGAGATTTTTCCAGTGATTCCGCCAACAGATGACTTCAGTGATGACCATGATTTACTTAGCTCATCGACAGTAGATTCCCTGGCTCCGCCATTGGTTATTTGTGGATCAACTCCTACATCTCCCTGTGACTTATTGTTATCCGTTGGCTTCTGTTCTGACTGAGATCCAGAGAGGATAACCTCCATTTGTTGAATGACCTCCTGAAAATCAAGATAAACCGTCAGAAGAGTCACCCCTTTTTGAGAGTTAACTTCGTAATAGTGGTCAACAAGGTCGAAACTCTCCAGAGTTTCCTTTGGCGTTTCAATGTCGTATGTTTTTGCAGAGGACAGCATCGTTTTGATTGTGTTCAGCGTGCTGTTTTGGCTTGTGAATGTTAGATCGAAAATATTCGGGATGTTGCCGGAAAAACCAGTAAGACCATTTACGATGATTGCGCACCTTACCCTGGCAGGTTCTTTAACTTTGTTGATGGACTGGTATTTCCCTTTCTCCACCGGAGCGTTTGTTATTTGCGCCCTTCCACTTGGCTGTACGGATGCCATACCACTGAACTCAAGAGCAACCTCGCCAGTTTCCCTGTCACGAATCACATACTGGGGATGCAGAACGCTGTCGATGATCGAAAGCGGAGAGCCACCACCGATAGCATTGAATATGTCTGCTGTGTTTAAATCGATTATGCCCATCTACTCTCCATTAAACAAAAACCCAGCCGAAGCTGGGTTGGTTTTTATAAAAAGATTTAATTAGGCTGCGGTAGAAACATTAACTAGATTTCTCAATACTTCAACTCCTTTTGAGTTGTAGCGGAATGCTTCCACCTGTTTGCTGGAATGCGCAGATTTATCCAGGAAGAACTTCCCGTACTGCTCAGTTTTGAGGTTGTTTGCGTTAGCAATGCGACCAATCTTGTTTGCCGTTACTCCAAGCTGCTCTGCAACCTCCCCTGCTGAGTAGTAATGCTCTTCTATTGCCGGAAGGGGTATTGCATTAAAACCAACGATCGGGTTGATTATGCTTGCGGCCGCAGTCTGCTTTGCTTCCGGCGCAAGATTTGGCATCAAATCGAACAGATTGGTAACAGCTTCAACCGTCATTTTCAATGTTCGCGCCTGGCGATACTCAACAAGTCCACTCGACGATTTACCGCTTTTAATGTGCGCTTCCTGCATACTTTCAAGTTTGTCTACAAGTGTTCGGCGAACTGCTTTAGATTCGCGAGCAGCAACACGAAGCGCCTGCTTGATAGTCATGGAGATAACATCAATGTCAGCCCCGTTTTTCCGACCTACACTTTTTGTGTAGGTCTCGCCCTCCAATTCATCCTCAATTTTCTCGATGAATTTGTTGTTACGTACTGATGGCTCACCGCACTGTCTACGAGCCTGATTTACCATCTCAAGAAGGCGCTGGCTGTCAATGGTTTTATCCGTGACAACGGATCCGATGTTTGCTACATTCTTAAAAGTCATTAAGCATTCCTTATGTGGTAGTAAGGGTGTGACATAGGCCGCCAGCAGCACACTGGCGGTTTTTTTCACCGCCAGATGCGTCATTAATACAGATGAACAGAAGGCGGCAATTCTTTATTCTTAAGCCTTATCCATGCAGAAAGATTTGTTGGTCCGTCTGGCTCATTGATATCAACATCTCGTGTGTGGTTGATTAAAACGTCTCTCGCCGTTCCGATAACATACGAGAACTCATGACCGTAGTCGTAGCATCTGCCGGAATAGTTCGATTGAATTTGTTTTAATGCCGGATACAGTTCGCGGAATAATGCCTGTGAGCGGTTGGCATAATCCCATAACCATACAAGGCTGTTTGCTTCTTTTGCAGAAAGCTCGTTTGCTTTCTTCTCTTGCTTGCTAATGAACTCACCTTCAAGTGGAACTCGAGCTGCAAGTGACAGTGCTTCGGTAAACTGCTCCTCACTGATTTCTTTGTACGAACATCCAAAATGGGATTTCAGTGACGACCACATGGTGATCATCGCCTTCGCCTGTTTTTCTTTTGGCAGAGACTGACCACGACTCATGACAAGTTGTTTAATGGCTTCCTGCTGTTCAGTGGTGATTTTGCCCGGCAACGCCTTTTTAGCTTTGCGTGGATTAACCACATGGCCTTTAGTCCAGTACTCATAGAGCACATCGTCACACTCTTCCTGATACTGGATTACCTTGTCGCGGATTTCAGGACGGACTTTGTTAGGGCTGATGGTTTGCAGCCAGCCTGCAAGTTTACGTAAAGCAAGACAGATAACCAGACGACGCTGAGTATCACCGGGGAGCTGAATCATCATTTCGATGATGCAGGTCTTAAATCTCTCCATCAACTTGCGGTGTTGAGACTGCCAAGTCATACCCATTCCCTCAACGATAGGTTTCATTGGGGTGTACGGTTCGCCGTTGTGATTGACAACATAAAGCTCTGCGCCGTGGAATGGTACGTTGATAGTAGATACCGCTGTTGCTATACTTTTCATGTCAGTTTTTCCTCAATACTTACTGGCGATTTAAGCCCTAGATACTCGCAATATCTGGGGCTTTACTCATTCTGGACAAACAATCCCGTCCTTAGCTACCGACTCCTTAAGCCTCCTCAACACCTCATTGCTGAATGACCGATCATCCTTTTTCGCTGACTGCTCCAAAGCTTTTTCGAGCCATTCTGGCATCCTTAACGTTTTTACTTTCATTTTCGCTCCTTTGGTATGCGGTACGCATACATAGTATGTAGGTACGCATTGATAGTCAATAGATACCTACATATCCTGTGGTAAAAAATTATTCAGGATATGCTGATGTCTGAACGCAGGTACAAGAACCCACAAGTTAATCTTCGACTTCCTGTGGAGATAAAGGATCGCCTAACCGCGTTAGCTGAGGCGAATGGCAGATCTTTAAATGCAGAAATGGTTGCAGCTCTAAGTGCATGGGCAGGAGAAAATAAACATGTTCACTCGCTTAGCCTTTCTTCCTTAACCGAAAGATTAATAGCTCTTGAGAGAGAGGTTGCAGCCATTAAGGAAGCAAACATCAAGTAAGAAGACGATATTACGAGGTTGCTATGGCATGTCTTAGCAAGGAAGAAAATGAAATCATCAATGTAGAATTTAAAAAAGCATCAGCAGATGAGTTGTTGATAATCAAGAAATTAATTATCGATGTTAAGAACCATAAAGGGCTATACCAAGATGTCGTAAAGCATGGTCGAAACCTGTACAACTCAAAGAATAACATCATTCAAGAAACCGGACTTAGCGAAAAGATATCTGGCCGTCTTGCTATGATCCTTTGGTCTATCACTAATCCTGAGGTTGAGGCGGCACGCCGATTAAAGATTAAGATCACTGAGGCAGCGTGGGTGTTTGAGGATTTCCTATGTAAACATCCCAGTCACCGCAATCTCAATGGCAAAAAGTACTCTATTCGTAAAGGAATCAGGATCGGTTTTTTCAAGTACATCCACCCAGGACAACTTGTAGGGTGTGGATGTTTATCTAGACCCATAATTCCAGGATTAAAAAACTCTTGATAGTAGCAATTAATTTCCATCAAGAGCAGCAAGCAGCGAAGTGCGCAACTCTTCTTGAGTCATTTTCAACTCTCCGCTCTTTGCTTGCCGGCGAAGATCATCGACCACCATTTTGGTGAATTCTGTTGGGGTAATATCACTCTCGATAGAGACCTCTCTCCCGAGAAGCAATGATATCCCACCCCAGATTAGGCTAAAGGCATTACCAATATTTTTTAACGATGGAGTGTAAACGATGGAAAGTTTCATTTTTACCGTCCGACAAGAAGATGTTGAATCATTGAACGAAGCAATGCAAACATGGGGGCTAGAACATAAGCCACATGTAACACTCGCATTCGACAGCTCGTCTCCACCAGAGTGGGTGCAAGTAATTGTTAACGGAATAACAAGCCCTGCGGCAATGAATTGTTTATCTGCTGCAATTGGATATTTCGTCGCCAGAAACAAGGGGGAAAAGCTAGAGATACAAACTAACGACGGGAAAAGATTCATCGCTGAAGGGTTTAATCATCGTGAAATAGGCGCCTTACTGAGCGAATGTCAAGATCATATCGTTGTCAATAATGATGACAAGCCCACCTGAGTGGGTGTTGCGTGTTTTTTCTTCATTTAATGGGTAATTGAAATAACCAATACGGATCTCTAAAATGAACATCTTAAAATCTACCATCTCAATCCTCTTTCTGCTAAGCCCTTCCGTGTGCTTCTCGTCTGGCGGCCTTACTTCACATCAAGTTTTAGTGGATTGCAACAGAGCTTCATCGTCCTTGGTTAGCTCCTATGAAAAGGACGTTCCATTGCAGGAGTCCAAAAGGATGGACCTCATACAGACAATATCCCGCGTATGCCAAGGTGCATACCAAAACGCTTACGATGGCATGCAGTATGAGGACATTGAAAGAGAGGTTTTATCAAGCGCCAAAAAACAAAAGAAAAATCTTCAAGGAGAAAGCAAAAAAAATACCGAGAACAGAACCGGGCTAGTTCTTTCCGCCATTCAGGTAGGGTATTACATATACCATAATGGCGGTCTTGATAATAAAAAATAATCGTCATTATGACATGATCGTTAAGGTGTTACGCCACTAGAAAATGCCGCGTTTGTTGACACCCGGCTAACTTGCTGATTGACACTTCTGGTAAGAGCATCAACTGTTGTCGGGTTACTGTTAACAACTACCGTGCCAATAGTTGTACTGCTGCTACGGCTGTTGTCAATTTTTGATGTTGTCTGGCTTGGTGTTGAAGCGATGCGTTGCTGCTGCTGATAGTAAGCCAGCGTCTCGTTTTCTTTTGCATTAAGAGCGGCGCGAATCTTTGGTACATATTCTCGCGTTTCTTTCGGCAGGGTGTTCCAGTATTTGGATGATGGTGAATCAAACCCGGCACTGGATATATATTTTAACTTTTTGTCTACATTGCCCATTCCCCAGTTATAAGCCATCAGCGCATGGTTAACATTGCCTTTATAGTGCTTTAGCAAATCCCTCATGAACCTTTCAGAAGCAGCGCGAGATTTTACCTCATCAAGACGCTCATCAATCCCATCACCGACCTTTAACCCGTACGCTATGGCAGTATCCTTCATGAACTGATACGGACCAACAGCACCTTTCGGGCTGTAAAGTTTTTTACCACCACTCGATTCCACCTCACGAATGGCATCAAGAAGAGAATCCATGCTTACAGGCTTTACTCCGTCAGGGAGAGGGATATCTGGCTGAATGTTATTGCCATAAATCTCATCTCCCCTACGCCCAAAATCGGTTTCAAACCCCATGCTGCGCATGGTATCTCCAAGTTCACGCTTAGAGTAATCAAACGATCCTTTAGCTGCACCCTCAATGTTTTCCCTGTCATTGTAGAGGTACAAACCATATGCTATTAACCCAGCCAACCATGGAGGAAGGGCACCGCCTGTAAGTTTGCTTCCTACATATGCTGCTGCCAATAGCTTCAGAGCCTCTTCCGCACCACCAACTGCCTTTGTGAATTGCTTCGTCATATTCCCGGCGTCATTGAAAAAGCCAATGATGTCGCCATGATGTTTCTCAATCCAGGAACCAAAAGCCTTCATCCCGTCAATAACGTCTGGAGCGAATGCCATGGCTAAATTTTGCTTTAATCGGGAAAACTCTGAATCAAGTTGCCCAAGAGTGGCAGCAACCTTCTCCTGCTCTTTTACCTGCTGTGCTGTAATACGGGATTTCTTTGTTTCTGAATCGACAAGCTGCTTAAGTTCCCCTGATTTTATTTTAGCGGCATCTGTCGGATCGAACCCTGCGGCAGCCATCACCTGCATCAGGTTTTCTTGAGAATGAGTCTTGCCATAGCGAGAAAACTCAGCAAGAGCCTTGTTTGGGTCGCCGAGCTTATTGATATCTAATCCGGTACGAGCGCCAAGAACCAGCAAATTTTGGGCAGCGCCAGTAAGCCCTCCCATAACAGTTGGATCGGCAATATTTGCCAAAGCCATTCTGGCATTCCCAGAAGATGAAATGAACGAGTCACCGTTAAGACCAGCCTGGCGAAATCCCCGCTGAACACCAAACATCTTATTAACATCAGAACCGAAAAACTTGGCCTGTTGACTGGCTCTCACGATTTCGTTGGCAGTAGATGTAAAAAGTTGCTTGATTCCATACAACCCGGCGCCAATTCCCAAAAATCCAGCGGCTGCTGTTGTCACGTTGCGGAAAGCTGAAACAGCGGTTTTACCGAACCTCTCCGTTTCCTGCCGCTGTTTTTCAAGTTCCTTTAGCCTTTCCTTCTCAGCCCTGGAAAGATCTTTGTTTAATTTACTAACTTCATCTTTTACTTTCCGTTTTCCATTCAGGAATTCATCGGCCTTAATTGTGACCTTGTAGGCCAACTCATTGATAATCATCGCTGCTCCTGATGTTTATTCCAGACCCGCTTGTTAAATGATTCCACCGAGATAATTTCCAGAAGGTTATACATATCACGAACAGATAACCGTTCCTGCAAATCGGTATAAGTGGCTTTTCCTGAACAGATAATGGCGTTCATTGATGGTGTGACGTTTACGGGGCTAACGAGTTTTGCCGGAAGAGTCTCCTCTTCCATGAACGGGTACTTCACTCTCCGGCGATCGTTAAAAAATCAAAATTGACTTTAAATACCTTATCCATTACCTGACGAATGGTTGATACCTCTTCAAAGTCGACAGGCTTCACGGTTCGCACCTGTCTGCTGCCTTCGTGTGTAATCACAATTTGCACAGTTGACATCAGGCGATCACGAAGTTTTCTGGCGACTTCCGGCGATGCGGCAGAAAGAACATTCAGACCAAGGGTGGCAAGGCCAGCACACCCCATGGCAATCACATCAGCAGGAATACCAGAGAATCCCGATTCCCCCATGGAGCGGAATAAATCCTGTGCCAGTTCGTCGGCATCCCATGCCGACATCTCTGTGATAATGAACTCTTTCCCATTGTCGCGATTATCGTCTTCCACGATAAAGGGGATTTCTTTACGTGCCATCAGATAGTGCTCCGTGTTACAGACTCAAAGTGAAATACTGCCGGGCGTGGTTGCAGTACGCGCCGACCCGGAGGGGTTGGAGTCCATGTATAAAGAACCCCGTTCACAAAATTCCACTTCGCGCCGAGAGCCGGAACTGTAAGCACCGCATTACACTGAAACGCTGAAATTGCGGTTCTCTCCGCTGCATACCAGTCATCAATCAGCGAGCCAGCATTGGATGTGGGCATCAGGTTGATGGTGAACTCTGTCGGGTTAAAGATAAAACCAGCATGGTATTTACCGTCCGCTGACATCATGTCTTCTTTGTTCTGTAACGCACCAGTTTCAAACATGTTATCAGCTGCGTAGTCGTCAACATCAAAACCGCCAGGGTAGTAAGCGGGTACGACGATTCGCAGCTTACTGTTTGCCGAGGTAATATCGATAGGCATGATTTATTCCCTTATAAAATCGCGGTTGAGGACATTGTGATGGACTGAATAAGTTGCCCATCGACATAATAAAAAATGACACCTTTCAGGTCGCGCTCAATGCGTGCAGAGCCTGACTGTGTCGGGATGTACAGGAACCAGCCCTGTGAATACAGCGTCGATGAGATATCTTTTCCAACTGTGTTATTCACAATTCTGGTTTGCGCATTATCAAGTTTCACGCCACGCTGAATAGCCCCGAAATTGAGAGCCTGTTCAGCAACATCAATAACAGCGGCAGACACTGCGCCGTATCCTGTCTCATTGAACGGGTAAGACTGGTTATTGGTGAACAGGTTGGCAAAAGCACTAACCAGATTGGCATTAATCCATACCTGATTAATAAAACTGTCCAGCCATACAAACTTGCCAGTAATGGCACCATCAGATGCGTACTGCGCCATTGTTTTGTTCAGGCTGTATGAGCCGTAGAAGTTGTAACCGTTTGATTTCAGAGCCTGAGCCGTAGCCAGGTCGCTCACGTTAGGCGTCAGCCCTGGGAATCCACGGAACTTGAACGAGATGCGTCCATTAGTGCGAGCGAAGTCGACCGATGCGGCATATGCCAGTGCTGTAACGCTATACAGGTATGTTCCGTACACCGGAAAAATGTTCTCGTAGCCATTTGCCACAACCACTTTCTGCACAAAGCAATTGGCATTATTGGCTACCGTTCCTGCTGAAGTGGTGTCGTGAACAACATATCCAAATCGGTTTTTACTGCTGCTTGCCCATGCGCACAATTCTGTTTTCTGGTCATCGGTCAGTTCGACCAGCGAGTTAAACAGGATCCAGTTCTGGTTGACGTTGATGATGTTGTTCATCGTGTCTGTCAGAGTTACCGCATCAGAACCCGGTGATACAATCGCTGCGGAATCCTGCGTCAGTAACAAGCCGGTAGCCAGAGCGCCAGCAGAGGCATAAGACACTTCACTCTCTGCGCCAGTAGTGGCAGAGCGAATGATGAATCGGTTAGCGATTGGCAACCATTCAACCACCACCTTGCTTGCACCAATTCCAACCTGCAACTTGGACGCAATATCACTAAAACTTGTGGCTGTGGACAAATCAATTGATGTGCTGGTAGTCGACTCACCGTCAATGGAAAGGGTGATTGTTCCTGCTGGAATAGCTTTCAGTGTTGCCAGGGTAACACCTTTCAGGTTGCCGGACAGAAGATACCCAGCCACTGGTGAAGTAACAATACGATACATCAGCAGTTCACCAGGAATAACAGATGAGTTTTCGTATCCGTTAAAATACTGTTGTGCTGCGAGGAATTCTTTCGATTCACTCCCCATCAAAGCTGATACATCAGATGAGGAGTAATAAGATTGTACCGCGCCAACCGGGATAAGCTCGTTATCGGTCAACATCAGGCCGTTAGCATCAACCGCAGAACCGGCAGGCGTAACGACATTGGGCGTGATATTAAAATCTACAGATAAAGGAATTGTGCTCATGGGCGGTTATCCACCTGTTCAGTTGAAATTTCTGCTTTGTCGAAATAGTCCTGCTGGAACGACACGGTGATGTGTGCTTGCAGGGAAAGAGTTAACGTGTAACGCTCCTGCCACTGACTCTCGGCGTTGATCATCGGCGCCTGAATGGCAGGAGATGAGTAAAGCGGCGCAAGCCGTGCATCAATAGCCTTGATGATGTCGTAGCCATATCCACTGGTGAATGTTGTTTCCAGTGCAATAGCTCTATCCCCTGCACCCTGACCATAGATATCTACCTGAATATCAGCCTGGCGAACTTCCGTATATCCCATGGCGCTTGTGTCCGGAGAGCCGGTATCTTGTTTAAGCTCTCTCGTCGTGGATAGTCTGGTGAATCGCAAAGGGGTCAGGATGCAGAACTGATCTTTGGGCATTGGTACACGGTTAGCCTGAGCCTGCAGGCATTTACCAGCGATAGGTTCTATGTAGCCAGCAAGTACATCGATAATATTATCGACAGTGAAATCATTCATGGGCTTACCTGCAACACGGCAATCAGCCGGCACCAGTCAGGCCACAACTCTATTGGCTCAACAACAAGCCATTGTTCCCCGTTAATCACGAAGATATCTCCGCCCTGCTCCAGTTCTCGCTGCACACTGAAGTAATTACCATTGACGTAAATCACTTTTGCCAGCCCCTGAATATTCAATCCATCGACGTGTTGCATGTCGCCGCGACTGATTGGCTGTAGTTGAATGGTAACGTTCTGGTCAGGGAGATAAGACGGAATCGGCTTGCGACCGGGGCCGATAGTTTCACCTGCATACTTTTTCAGGATTGCCGGGATGTTGGGGTTAATGCTTGTGATCGCGTTATTGGCTATCTGTCGAAGATTCAATTTCACCTACCTCATAATCAATAGCCCTTAACATGTCCCCGGTCCATATGAGAGGCTTGTTGTTGCTCATATCAACATCAACCTTTTTCACCGGGCCGAAATAGCCCGGACCACCAAAAACATCTTCTCTGGCCTTCACTACATCCCACTTGGTCATTTCCGCCCTGTTATTAGGGAATCTACTTCTTAGAAGTACTGTTACCGGGCTTAATGGCGGCTCTTGAATAGTTCGAATGGAATCCTGAATGTCTGCTTTTATGATCTCGCCGATAAGATTCAGAACAGTATCCGTATCTCCGTCATGCGATTTCATGATCTTTTCGACCTTTTCTGACCACTCTTCAGATTTAGAAGCTATAGCATTCCTGAAGAATGGCCTTGGCGGACTTCCACTTGCCGGGTTACCAAATTCGTTAGATGCTGCAACCATTGGCATAGAAGTACCATCTGGATAGGTGGCATCTTCAAGAAACCCGACCTTCAATTGCTTTGAGGACAACTCACTACCAACTGAATCAAGGAACTCCATCACCTTATCCATCAGTACCTCCGGTAATACCCATACGGGTAATTTGATGGAGAATGCCCGCTTATATACTGGAAGGTGCGAAACGGCGCCGTAGCATTCCAGTAATCAGCCCCATACTTTGTTTGCATGTACCATGCTGAATTTGCTGTTACCACTGGCATATCGGCATGAACGCTAACCGAACCCTCTGAAGCACTGTCGATTCTTCCAACCAATCCGGATGGAGACTGCCCATTCGCTCCTGAATACAAACAGGCGATATGGGCAACCAGCATATTCAGCAGCATTGAGCGTACAGCCAAATCCGACACACGACTTGTGTCTGTGTTATCGAGATAAATGGTTGCTTGCGTGAAATACTGCTGAAGAAGTGCGTCGTCGACGGATGAGAATTCAGGATAGCGTAGCTTAAATGCGGAGGGGTCAAATATTACGACGCCCATTTGCTGCTCCTGCTATTTTTTGTCAGCCTTTTTTACGCCCGGAGCCGGATTTTCCGGGTCAAGGCCTTCGAGGCCAGTTTTTGATTCTTTCAGATCTTTACCCTGCGCATTCAGACTGCGAATATCTTTCTGAATGAAGATTGCATTGTTCTGAATATACGCAGCATCCTTATAGGTCTCGATGAACTTATCCATGAAGTCTTTCTCGACCATGGTAACTCCGAAAGCCCCCTCAGGAATTGCACCATCAAGACCACGGAGGGCGGTTGTTGCCGCCCCGTTCAGGATTACTGTTTTGCCATCCAGAGTTACCTGAAGGCCATTTGGCAATTTGCAGCCAACGCTTACCATTTCTGCCATGAATTAAACTCCCAACATGCTTGCAAATGCCAGCGGCTGGCGAATGATTGCGCCCCAGGTGCCACCGGTTTTCTTTTGTTTATACGCGGACAGATCAACTACAACCGGATGTGCACGCATTTTTTCGGTAAATGCGCAGTATCCGGTGTCCTGACCATCCAGATCGTCGGCGATCAACTGAACCAGTTCGCCGGATTCGGTTTTGTACTCGACAGCAGTAACAACGCGCAGGTTCGGGAAGTTTTTCTTCAGCTGATCAGACACGTTGACGTTGTACATGTTGGTCTTGGTCAGATTTGCTTCTGACTCTGGACTCATCGCCAGCGTCATCTTGCTGTCTCGCTCAACGTACCCCTTGGTCTGCTTCACTAACTGCATGTAAAGCGCCTGGATATCGTCATACACCGCCTGACCGTCTTTAGTTGCCCAGGTAGTTCCACTGCCAGTACCCGTTGCGCCCGGGGTGATTGATGCCGGAAGGTTAGGGTCATTCAGAATGCCGTAGTTCTTCAGACCAGCAACGCCGAAGAAGTAGGACTTGTTCTGAAACTTATTCAGGGTCAGCGCAGAAGCCGTATTCAGTTGTTGAGCCCATGCAATGCGGCCTTCACCGTAACGGTCAAGCTCCAGCTCACCCCACTGAGTAATGGTCTGGTACAGATAGGACTCACGAGCAACCCAGTTGACGTTAGCATTTACCTGCCCATTATTGTTGTAGTCACCATAACTGGAAACCTGACCCGTTGATTCCACAACCGGGAATTGTGCGGTCATGGTGGTCCAGTCTCCCTTCTTCGTTTCCCCAAGAATTTCCACCGCTTTCATCGGAGTGACAAGGATGCGAATCAGTTCCGGGTCAACGTAATTAGTGAAGTACCATGGAATGCCAGAGTTGCTGGTTGTTACCAGTGAAGGCTGAGAGTCCATTGCATAGGAATAGCTATTAGCAACAGCATCCGTCAGATAGGCTTTGGCTTCCGGAAGGATTACACCGTAATCTCGCTCAGCCATAGCTTTATGTTGTAAAAATTCTGCGTTATTCATGTATTAGCTCCAGGTGCCCATCTGAATCAACTCGCCAGCCTCGCCAGCACTGCCAACGACAAATTTTGTTTCAACGTAATCCGAAATTGACGCCCCGGCATCGCCAGCGGTAATAGTTCCATCTGACAGCTTGGCGAAAATCTTCTGTCCTACGGTTGCCGCACCGGCAGTTTTCACCCAGTAGTCACCAGCAGTCATCAATGTCATCTGAACTCCAGGCTGAATAGTCATAGATGACTCACCAAGCCATGTGGTGACAGACGCCTGCCCTTCCCGATGAACGAAACCGGCAGGAGCACCGGTTCCAGTGTTATTGACAACACCATTGCTTACCCATGCAAAGCGACCCACAACAACCCCATTTGCACCGGCAACAAGAGCGCCCTCACCTGCAAGAAGACTTGCTTTAGGGTTAGCCGAAGCGAAATCGCCTTCAACTCCCGGCGCCTGTTGCTGATTAATTACACTTTGAAAGCCACTCATTTCTTAGCTCCGTTTCAGTTTAGTTGCGCCAGGAAATGCCTTGGCGAAAGAATTGGTTGCGGCAGCATCCATACCCATACCATGAGATGGTTTGCGAACTACCGCTTTCTGGCTGATAGCGAATTCAACCATCGATTTAAGTGCTGAAGGATGAACTCCTTTATGTTCTGCACCGATTGAATCAAGAGCGAATCGGTAAATAGACTCTGCGGAATCCATTGCTACCAGGCTCACATCGCCTACCAGAGGGCGAACGCATTCTCGAGCCTCATTGGCTTGACGGATACGCCCCATCACATTCTCTTCAGCTTTTCGAATCAATGCGGCATCCATAGCTGCTTTATTCTCATCATCGTCTTCATCCTCGGCAGTCTTTTTATCCTTGCCGTCATCATTTTCGTCTTCCGCTTCTTTGCGGTCACGATCACGATCCTTTCGCTCACGTTCTTCACGCTCTTTTAGTTCATCCTCTTCACGTTTCAGACGCTCTGCTTCTGACTCATTATCTCTCTCAGCCTGAGTGGCTTCGTCTTCAACAACCTTTTGCACTTTCTTTTCCACTTCTTCTGGCTTCTCATCACTGGCCAGCATCGGCGTGATAACTGCCATCAACTTTTTAGCAAGTTCTGACATTGATTTCATTCCTGTTGGTATTGAATCCCCGACAACAACGTCGGATCCGGCTCTTCCCTCTGTTACGAGAGCAACGTGGTTCCCGACGATATCGCGCATTACACCATCGTATGGCTGTCCTTCATGCACGCCGGGGGTCATGTCAGCTACATATCTGTAGGCCGACGAAAGTTCTTTCTTCTCGTCTGTCTCGATTCCAGAGATAGAATCTGCGTCCCAGACAACAAGCGAATTCTTGAGATAAGTCCCGTCAAACTCAGCATCAGTACCAGTAGAACCAACCACAGCCATCTTCTGAGGGTCTGAAGCAGTAACCGGAATGTGTTCGTTAAGGAGCGGGATGTTGTTGAATGTAGATGCTGCTTTGGCTAACTCTTTCGGGTCGCGAAGCAGGTAGTAAACTTTGTCAGGCTGTAAACCTAGCGATCTGTAATTAGGGATTTCGCGTCCATAATAAGGGCAAACGTTAGCCTTACTGATTGGCGTCACTTCGATATGCAAACGCCCATCCTTATCAAAGGAGCGCACCGTTGCCTTGTCGAATGCCAATCCGTGATATCCCCATTGCCAGTCGCCTTTAACTTTGCGTAATGGCATGCATTTACCTTTCGGCAGGCAATAAAAAAGCCGCAGTAGCGGCCATTATTTCCTCTTGGGCATAGCTATTTTCAGTAGTGCAATCATTAAGCAACCAAAAATCAACACTAAGCCCAGAGACCATAAAACCTCAATCATTTTCTATCTATCCCAGGGATAACAGGAGACCACGCACAACGGCAGTTGATAGCCTCTCCCGGCAGCACCCATTCACCATCGAGATACAGCCCTTTATCGAGGTCGAACTCTTTACCGTCAGCTTTCACATGGGATGGCCTTGGCTGCTTCCCGGCGTGTGAGTGACGCCAGATTCCTTTGGTGATTCCTAACTTCTTCTGCCGTTCAGACTGAATTACTGCTGTAGCTTTGTTGTTCTGATCGCGTGCAATCGTCTCAGCGCGTCTGCGTGTAATGCCATATCGCTTAACCAGTTCATCAGTGAGATAGCTAAGGTCACGACCACGGCTGACAGACTGCATGACTATCGTCTCAACCTGTGTGTGATAGTGTTCAGGTATGGATTTAATCAGGTTGACGTTCTCGTTAACGACAGCCTGCATCACGTTCTTAAGCTCGTCATTCATTGTGAACTTAACGGTAAATCCGCCAGCCTTTAACGCTGAGTGTAACGAAACGTCGGTGTTGCGCAGTGTCTTATCAACGAAGCGATCAGCCAGTTTCTTAGCCAGTTCATTGAATTTATGCTCCCACTGCTTGCCAAGATTAGCCAGCCTGCGCTTCAATTCATTTGCGGGGCTGGCATCCATCGCCATGCTGTCTTTGTATGCAGCCTCAAGCCAGTACCGGTAAGACTTATTCATCTCACTGACCAGCTTGAGAAGCTCAGAGCGATACCACTCATGAACTCCGGCGTTAGCTCTGACTGGACGAAGGGTTTTCCGTGTCTTCGAATCCTTCTTCGATGGACTCGTTTTCGTACTCTTCTTCGTCATATTCAGATTCCATCATGTGGTATGGGCTGGCCTTATCCGACTGGCGCATGCTTCTTATTGCATCAAGGTCGAACACGCCAGCTTCGGCATAGTTCTTATCAGCCTCAGACTGATGTTTCATGATCTCGGCTTTCTCTGCTTCTGTAAGCTCGTACAGCGGCAGGAATTCAAAATCAATGTCAGGGTCAATCTCGCCAAATTCATTCAACTGGATAACATCCAGCACTGTTTTCAGCGGCACCCTGAACAGATTCTCCTGCATGGCGTGTATTGAGTCATAGAAGACGCGGATTTCGCCATCAGATGAAGCGTTTAGCCCGTTAGGAGTGATGCCAAGGAGCTTAACCAGAGGAATGCTTGATACCGATGCCATTTGTTCCTGCGCTTGCGCCTGAAGAGCATCAACTCCGGACAGACTTGTCACAAACTGGAAGAATTCTTCTCCATCCTTATCAATAAGGAACATTCCGCGATTGTCGCGAACCTTATTAAAGAGCTCGGCACGCATAAACAGGTTTGGGTCTGCAATTCCAGACAAGGCACTCTGCATGTTCGTCTTCAGCCCATAGACCACAAACGAATGAACCAGATCGCTAACGCTGTCACGCGTTCTCAACCAGTTCTGCACGTATGGCTCTGCCATCTGACTCAGCGACAAGCCGCCGAAGTTGTACGCAGCTTTGAGAATGTCTGGCACCTGTCGAGAAATCATTGTCAACATACGGCTGGCGTGAACCGTGCGCCCCATGACATACCATTCAGATGGATTGAAGAAATCAGGACTGAGAGGGTTATCAGCGTTATACACACCAGGGTATGTCCACATGGCCTCGATAACGCGGAAACCATTCAGGCTTCCTTTGGTAATCTTGCGCGGGCTGATATAGAGCTTCTTATCCAGTTCGTCGGGAACCAGCCAGGCTGAGTTACCGCTTGGCGTCTTCACGTCGATATAAATCTGTCCGCGCCCGAAGTAACCGTCATGTTCCGCCGCCTCGCGAAACTTCTCTCGCACTCTGAAACGCTTTAATGCGTCGTCAAGCTGGCGAATCTTATCGGCCTTGTCGTCACCATCGTCTTTACCTACATGTTTCAGCTCAATCCATTTTCGCGTCATCTCTTCTGCTATCGTGCCAGTAATCTTGCGATACTCCGGCAACTGAGCAAGTTGAGACAGATATGGGTAGCCAGGAAATCCACCGTAGCCATATGCGGTGATGTTTGCTGAGTTAAGGTAACTGTACGGCGTGGAGTCCATCGCCAGAGCTGACTCCTCAATATGTTCAGGAATAACGCCTGGCGGGGGTACGTATCTCTCAATTCTACGCAATGCCTCGCCTTCATTTTTAATTCGCTCCTGTTCGTTAATAATCGCAAGAACATTCGCCAGAGACATTGGCTGTTTCGCCTCTTCTTTCTGAGGCTCAGATTTTTTCTTTCTCAAAAAATTAAACACTATGCGAGCCTCAAAAGGTCTTCAGATATACGTAACGGACCATTGCCATTTTTCATCTCATCGATGGCATCCATCATCGGATCAAGCTGGTCGTCGTGCGTATTGAAATCAGGATTAATGGCTTCCATCTCAACGAGGAAGTCGTTGATGAATGGTGCGCTGCTGGGCAACTTGATGTAACCGGACTCGATATAACCCTGTACGTCCATCAGTCGCGTGTACTTATCCTTATCGCGCTGAATTGCTTTGATGGGGCATATCGCTTTTTTACGGATGTTCTGTATCAGGCCTGTGCCAGATGACTTGTCCTCTATCGCCATGTGGCGAAGCGGCCCATTCTTCAGAGTTTTGCACTTTTCCCAGAATGCAACAGCACGGCGTTGTAATTCATCGGCCTCCCATTTACCGCGAATCATATCGATCAGATAGATGTACCCGTCAGTACCAAGCCCCCAGTGCTCGAATACTGAGAAGTCGTTGACCTCTTTTGTTTTCTGTGCGGTGTCTCCATAGACGGCACGCCATTGCATGGGAGGGAGTACCGAATATTCACCAAACCATTCAGACTTAATAAGCCGCCCGCCTTTGGCGGTTGGTCTTTGCTGATAAAGAGCATTCCATACAAGGGAACCGCGTTGTTTGCATTTCTCTACGAACTCTCTCGGCATGCGCTCAGGGAACAGAATTTCACCGGGATTGCGCAGTCGATATACTTTACCGTTGAGCTCATGAATCTCTTCCTTTTCAGCTTCCATAGGGAAGCTAACTACGCGCCAGCGTTCCCCGCCTTCTTCTGCCAGTTTTAATAACTGTCCGGCGAGATCGTTTTGATGCCAGCGTGTCAGGATGATGACGATGCCGTTTATCTTCGGGTCAACACGAGTGAAGAATGTCGTGTCATACCAGTCCATCACCGCTTCCTGGTAAATTGGAGACGATGCGGTTTTGTAATCTTTCGCGGGGTCATCAATAACCCCAATGTTCATACCCTGACCGGTGATACCACCGTTAACACCAGCAGAACGATATGAGCCGCCGTGTAGTTCGCCTTTGGCATCCACTGGTTCCCATAGCTCGGTTTTGTTGATGCCTCCCGCCAAACTACGTCCTGAAGGTATTTTCACGTCAGGGAAAACATCAGCGTACTTGTCAGAGGTGATAATGCGTTTAACGTCACGGCTCATTCGGTCTGACAGGTCAGAAGAATATGAGCACGAAATAATGTTCCATGATGGATGCTGTCCTAACACATACGCTGGGAAGCGGCGAGAGCACAACTCACTCTTTCCTGAGCGCGGAGGGGCAAACACCATTAGCCTAGGCATGTTTCCGGCTTTAACTTCATCCAGAAAGTGATCTAGCTCAGCACAAAGCAGCTCGTTAAACCAACCTGTTTCGTATTGCGGATTAGTGTACAAAGTGAAATCGAGAAGGTTTTTTCTTGCTGATCGGATAGCCAGCTCTTTGTGCAACTCATAAATCTGAGCGTTTCGATTCAAGCTGATTGGAGCGCCTGCCATTACCAAGCTCCTTCAGTTTCTCTTCAAGTAACTCTTCTGACATATCGGCATAACGAACAGGTCCGCCATCAGCTCCAGTTATTTCTGTAGATGTTTGCTCTTTAAACGCCTGAACAGAAACATGCTTACCAAGAAGTTCGAGGTTTTTGACCTTATCAGGCCATTTAATTTTCTTCAGAAGTGCGGCGCTATCTGCGGATGCCATCTCCACGACATCCATTCCTGATAGCGTTGTGCGCCATACTTTAGGCCAGTCTTTAATGGGTTTTAGCTCACCGTTTTGCAGGAGAATGTCAAGCACATCCATCTGGTCGATTTCAACCAATCTACGAAGAACATAGGCGGCATCTATGCCCGTCTGTTCAACGCGGGCGGATTTAAGTTCAGCAACGAATTTTTGAACATTAACATTTGCTAATAGTCGAGATGCCTGCTCATTGGCGGTCTTCTCGCTGTAGCCCGCCCTGATAGCTGCCTGTGTGCCGTTCAGATCTTTCAGGTACTCACGGGCAAACAGCTCTTGTTTGTCGGTGAGCTTTGCCATTATTTGTGCTCCGTTTATCCGTTAAAAGGGATATCAGTTAAGTTATCCCGTGTAGGGTATAAGCCATTATCAAAGCCACTCTGTAGGGAGTGGCTTTGATAATGGCAATAAAAAGCCCCGCGAATGCGAGGCTAAATCCTGGTATTTGTAATGACTGGCTCTTATCTCAACGCAGCCCCTTACCGCGCGCAAGATGCTCAATATCAAGCATCAGCAATGAGATGTTTAATCTGGATTCACTCCAGAAGTGATCACCATCCTGTCTACAGAGCCAGATGTGAAGGATGATGAGTAAAATTATCGCTATCATCGAAGGCATTGCGTCCTGATGTATTCCTGAAGCGTTCTCAGTGCTGTTTGGTCGCGGATAATTCCGTCCCGGATACCGAGAACGTTTCGTCCAGCAACTGGAGAGAGTTCGACGGTGGCATCATTGCCCATGCCGGAGGCGCTGGAGGTTTCGGCTGAGGATGGCACAGGGCATTTTCCTTTGACGAACACCCGACCACCATTATCAAGCT
>NZ_CAOLGM010000066.1:0-23756 GCF_948475835.1 uncultured Escherichia sp.
AACTGGAACAGGGCGACCGCGAAGGTTTGCAGGATGGCCCGAAAGTCTCGTTTAAAGAGATTGCCACCAAACACTGGCGCAGCCTGTTGACATGTATTGGTCTGGTAATTGCCACCAACGTGACTTACTACATGTTGCTGACCTATATGCCGAGTTATTTGTCGCATAACCTGCATTACTCCGAAGACCACGGGGTGCTGATTATTATCGCCATTATGATAGGTATGCTGTTTGTCCAGCCGGTGATGGGCTTGCTGAGTGACCGTTTTGGCCGTCGTCCGTTTGTGCTACTTGGTAGTGTTGCCCTGTTTGTGTTGGCGATCCCGGCGTTTATTCTGATTAACAGTAACGTCATCGGCCTGATTTTTGCCGGGTTACTGATGCTGGCGGTGATCCTTAACTGCTTTACGGGCGTTATGGCTTCTACCTTGCCAGCGATGTTCCCGACGCATATCCGTTACAGCGCGCTGGCGGCGGCATTTAATATTTCGGTGCTGGTTGCCGGTCTGACGCCAACACTGGCGGCCTGGCTGGTCGAAAGCTCGCAGAATCTGATGATGCCTGCCTATTACCTGATGGTAGTGGCGGTGATTGGTTTAATCACCGGCGTAACCATGAAAGAGACGGCAAATCGTCCGTTGAAAGGTGCGACACCGGCGGCGTCAGATATACAGGAAGCGAAGGAAATTCTCGTCGAGCATTACGATAATATCGAGCAGAAAATCGATAATATTGACCACGAGATTGCCGATTTGCAGGCGAAACGTACCCGCCTGGTGCAGCAACATCCGCGAATTGATGAATAAGCTGAAACGGATGGCCTGATGTGACGCTGTCTTATCAGGCCAATTGAACTCTTAAGGTTCACTTAATCTCTGACGCGCATACTCTCCTCCAGGTTAACGGAGGAGAGTGCAATGAAAAACCGTGTTTATGAAAGTTTAACTACCGTGTTCAGCGTGCTGGTGGTCAGCAGCTTTCTTTATATCTGGTTTGCCACGTTCTGATCTTTCTTCAGCCGTACCCAGGCCCGCGTGCCGGAAGTCTCTTGCCGGTTTTGCAGGAAAAACTGCCCGTGATGCAACTGTGTAATGCGGCTGACAATACTTAACCCCAGACCAATCCCGCCATAACGGCTGTCCATACGTACAAACGCTTTACTCAACTCCCCGCATTTACTCTCATCAATACCTGGTCCTTCATCTTCAACTGCCATGACCGCTCCGCCATCTTCTTGCAGCTTAATCATAATGTTGCTGCCTTGCGGGCTGTAACGATGGGCGTTTTCTACCAGGTTTCGCAATAACATCCGCAGCAGGGTTGCATCACCCTGAACGGTGATGTCGGCGGCGCTCTCTGGCAATAGCAGGGTTTGCTGTCGCTGGTCGAGCATGGTACTGAGTTCGTCATACGAGGGGAGAATGACATCTTCCAGCAGTTTTACATGTTGATAATTACCGGAAGAAAATGACTGTCCGGCACGCGCCAGTTGCAGCAGCTGGGAGACGCTCTCCATCATTTGATCAAGCCGTGCCACTAACGGTGCTACATCAATGTGATGCGTTTTCGCCAGCAGTTCCAGATGCAAACGCACCCCCGCCAGTGGCGTTCGCAGTTCGTGCGCGACGTCAGCGGTAAACAACCTTTCGTTATCCAGCGTGCTGGTCAGGCGACTGACCAGATCGTTCAACGCCGAAACCACCGCTTCGATTTCGAGGGTGGCGCTGTGAATGGCAATGGGCGTTAAGTTGGCGGCGGTGCGCGCTTCCAGCTCTTTTTGCAGCTCCGCCAGCGGGCGGGTGATGCGGCGTACCGCCTGATAGCAGATAAATAGCGTCAGGCTGACCATAAAGACGCCGGGGACAATCAGGCTGGCGACCGCCTCGCGGATCTCACGCATGATGTGGCGATCGTTGTTGCGATTGTCGCGTAGCGCCTGCTCAAACAGCTGAATCTGCTCGGTACTTTCATGCCATAGCCAGAAGACGCTGATCAGCTCAAACACCAACAAAATGGCCCCGATGGTCAATATCAGCCGTTGGCGCAGCGATATTGGTCGGCGCAGAAAATGCATCAGATTCAATTAGTTTTCCTCATTCGCGACCAGCATATAGCCAAAGCCGCGCACGGTGCGGATACGGGCTTTGCCCACTTTGTCGCGCAGATTGTGGATATGCACTTCCAGGGTGTTGGTCGAGGGTTCATTGTCCCAGTTATAGATGTCGTTGTAGAGAATTTCCCGATGCACCGGACTGCCTGCTTTGAGCATTAACCGTGACAGCAGAGCATATTCTTTGGGCGTCAGAATCAACTCTTCACCGCCCATCCATACCTGACGGCGACCCATATTCAGCGTCAGATTGCCAACAATCAGCTCACTTTCGCCCTGATTATTATGGCGTCGTAGCAGGGCGCGGATACGGGCGTGTAACTCTTCCAGCGCAAAAGGCTTCACCAGATAGTCATCGGCACCGACATCCAGCCCGGCGATTTTGTCGGTCAGCGTATCGCGAGCGGTGAGGATCAGTACCGGCAGGGTATATTTTTTCTGCCGGATACGGGCGAGAAAATGCAGTCCATCTTCGTCGGGTAACCCTAAATCCAGTACCACCAGGCTGTAATGACCGGCCTCAAGGCTTTGTTCCGCCATCCGCGCGGTTGTCACGCCATCGCACGCGTAGCCTTCAGTTTGCGCCGCCAGAATCAATCCCTGCAATAACAGCGTATCGTCTTCAACAATCAGAATTTTCATTCACTCACTCTCCTGCAAGTTTGCAGAATATCATCCGCAGCCTGGTAATACTTCGTCTCAACGCCAGTTAATCCCAATAGCGTGGAGAATAAATTGTCTTGTGAATAGTGTTGCGTTTGCGCCTGTTTTTGCAGGCAGTTCTGGTCAACCTGATACCGTTTTTGATAATCCTCCGACAGCCACAGCAGCATCGGCACCTGTTTTTGGCTATCCGGGGCGATGGCATAAGGCAGACCGTGCAGATAGATGCCATTTTCACCTAACGATTCACCGTGGTCAGAAAGATAAACCAGGCTGATGGTAAATTTATCCTGATGTTCTTTCAGCAGATTAATCGCTTTATCAACAATATAGTCGACGTAAACCAGCGTGTTGTCGTAAGTGTTCACCAGTTGCTCTTTGCTACAGGTCTGGATCTCATTGGTGTCGCAGGTTGGGGTAAATTTCCTGAACTGCGGCGGATAGCGGTTGTAATAGGTCGGACCGTGGCTGCCGATGGTGTGTAAGACAATCACGCCATCACCCTGCAGGTTATTGATGTACTCTTCCAGCCCGTGGAACAGTACTTCGTCATAGCATTCGCCGTTGATGCACTGACCAGGCAGATTCAGCGCGGTGACGTTCTGGTGAGGCACGCGGTCGCAGGCACCTTTACAGCCGCCATCGTTGTCATTCCACAGCACGTTGATGCCCGCTCGCTGAATGATATCCAGCACGCCTTCCTGGTGCTGTGCCAGCTCTTCTTTGTAATGCTCACGCGGCATATCCGAGAACATGCACGGTACTGAAACTGCCGTTGCCGTGCCGCAAGATGCGGTATTAGGGAAATAGACCACGTTATCTTTCGCCAGCCGCGGGTTAGTTTCACGCGGGTAGCCGTTGAGGGAGAAGTTCTCCGCCCGCGAGGTTTCGCCGACAATCAGGATGGTCAAATTTTTACGTTTTTCGTTCTGCATTAACGGGTTGCGGTGGGCGTCTTCACCAATTCGCACCAGCGGTAGATTTGCCAGTCGCTGATGGGAGTACCATGACCAGCTGGCAACAATGCTGTTAGAGGGGCTTAAGGATTTCACCTGCTCTTTGTTATTGCGGAACAACGAGGCGTAGTCTTTATAAAACAGTGCGGCGACCAGCAAAATCAGTAGTACAGAAACCAGAATATTGGCTCCACGGAAAAGAACACTGCGCAGACGCGAGGTGGCAGGTTTGATTTTTATCCAGCAGGCAATCAGCGCAGCAAGCACGCCGCTGAATCCCAGCGTTAATAACATTTGCGGTGTCATCAGCGCATAACTTTCTGCCGGAGTGGTATCAATAATATTGGCAATCATCGAGCGGTCGATGACGATGCCGTAAGTCATTATGAAATATTGTGCAGCCGCGCCAACCAGAATAAACAGGCAGGCCAGTGGTCGATTAAGCCATAAGAAAGAGCTTAGTGTCAGGACAATATTAATCACGCTGAAAGCGACGACCGGCATCGACAAGAAAACCAGTACGTTATGCAGCGAATCCAGCGGCAGCGCCTGCAACACCTGTTTAAAAAAGGCAATATTCAGGCAGATAGAGATATAAAAAGCGGCCAACAATAGCCAGGCGAGTAAATTCAAAGAGGGTCTTTTTAGTAGGCGCTTCAACATCACGGTGTTTCCATCGAACAAAGTGCGCATATGCTCGCAAAGCAAAATTAAGCCAACCTTAAGTTCTTAAGGTTGGCTTTTATGTTTGCTGGATTAAGGGGAATTAATCTTTGCTTATTGGTGCATCTAAGGGATACGGGTTTTTATGTAGCCGGTTGTAATTCAGCGCATACATGGCGGTGATGACCATCAGGGTGACAAATGACCACATAACCTCTTTCGCTCCGGACCCCACCACGGCCCAGATGCAGTAGAGGAAGGCAATGGTAGTAACTGCCAGATATGCCGGGCGTGCTTTACCAAAGTGACCGTGTCCGAGCAGCAGTAACGCCGCACAGGTGTAAAGATATGGCACCAGTGTAAAGATGACCGAGACGGAAGAAACCAGACCGAACTCTTTGGTCGCGTTTGGTGAAATGCTGCTGAGCTGGAAGATGGTCATCAAAATACCGACGATAATCAGCCCCGCCACTGGCGTACCCGCTTTATTTACACGGGCAAAAATTGGTGGGAACAGTCCGTCATCGGCAGCGGCTTTCGCCGTTTGACCCGCCAGCAACGTCCAGCCGCCCAGTGAACCTAAGCAACCCGCAGCTGCGCAGAAGGAAACAATGGCCCCGGCGGTGTCACCCAACGCCATCCGTGCGGCATCACCGAATGGCGAAGCAGAAACGCGCAGTGCGGCATTAGGGATCATCCCCATAATCGCGGTGGTAGAAAGTACATAGCAAACGGCGGCAATCAATACCCCACCAATGGTGGCGATAGGGACATTGCGTTTCGGGTTTTTCACCACACCTGCGGCAACGGAGGCACTTTCCACACCGATGAACGACCACAGCGTAACGTTAAGGGTACTTTGAATTGCACCGAAGGTGCCCAGGCCGCTGACGTTCCATGCCGCCATATAGGTTTCACCACGGAACCAGAACCAGCCAAATACGGCAATCCCGACGATGGGGATCAGCGCCAGCACGGTGGCAACTGCCTGCACACGGGTGATCATTTTCGGACCGACAATGTTCAGCAGGACGAAGATCCACAGCACCACGACGCAGGTGATGGTTAATACCAATGGATCTTTCAGAATCGGGAAGAAGTAACTTAAATATCCTACGCCAATGACCACCATGGCGATATTGCCGATCCAGCAGGCCAGCCAGTAGAGGACGTTGGTTTGATAACCGAGAAACGGGCCAAAGCAGCGGCGGGCGTAAGCGTAAGAACCACCAGGACTTGGGTCGAGGAACGACATTTTGGCGTATACCATCGAGAGCCCCAGTGCACCGATAATCGTCACCAACCATCCATAAATGGCAATCCCGCCAGTAGAGGCCAGGTTTGCAGGTAACAGAAAAACACCTGACCCCATAATATTCCCCGACACCATCAGGGTGACGGGGATTAAGCCCACTTTGTGAGCATCAGCATCCGAAGACATAATTAAACTCCTGCGAAGGCGAGCTTCGTGACAATAAATTACGTCATATCATACGCCTGCATTCGATAGTTGAATTATTATCGACCGGGTTATCGCTGATGCCGTTATTAATATAGCTCTTCGTTAAGGTTAAAAATCAGGCGACAGTGCGTTCTCTGTGCTGACTAACATAATGCAGCGGCGTCATACCGTAGAAGTCTTTAAAGACAGAAATAAAGTACGACGTACTGTTGTAGCCGCAGGACTGTGATACCTGAGAGATATTTTTACCGTCCATCATTAATTCATTTACGGCATAACGCATGCGGCAGGTGGTGATTATTTGGCTATAACTGGTGTTTTCGCTTTTCAACTTTTTCTTTAACAGACTTGGGCTAAGACATAAACAACTGGCTACCATACTAAGATTCCAGTCTTTGTGAATATCGCTTTCAATAATTTGATAAACGCTGTCACTTACACAATTACGTAACATATACATCATTAATGAAAGGAATTTTTTACTGTCGAGAAAACGGGATAGCACCGTGAATAATAATGCGCGTGTTCGTTCCTTTTCTGACTCAGTTTCTGCGGGCATCATGCTGTGTTGCGCGGCAACGCGAAAGACGTCTGGCGTCAGGCATGGCAGGGTGAGTATGGGCGTAGCGCTACGTTGCCATACTGGTATTTGCGAGAGATCTTTATTCAGAAACCGGAGGTAATCTTTGATGATGTCGTGACTAATATGAGCAACCAAAGTGTTGTTAAGAGAGGAGACGTCGATAATATTATTTTCACAATTTAATAACGCCATATGGTTAGCTTTAAGGCTAATAGGTTCTTTCCCATTCACCCTTATCCAGACATCTTTTTCAGTCAATAAAACAATACAAGGTTGGTCGCTGCAAATCCTCATACATGTACTCCTGAGTGCAAATAAAAGACCAGTTCTCGCTAAAGCAAAGCGATACCGGGAAATGGTTATATAATTGTATGATGAATATAAACATGCATCAAAATAACGAGTTTTACTAATATTACAAATTTTTATAGTAATTTCTCATGTACATATTTTTTTACAGGATAAATAACAGGCAAAAAAAAGCGCGGGGTGGGGCCGCGCAAAAAGTATGACATTTTTGTTTGCAGCAATTTTTATGAAAACGTTGCCATACTCAAAAGGCCTAAGGCCAGGCGGCGTAATGTTATTTAAACAATTACGCCTTCAGCGGAATAGTGGTTACGCTTTCACGCACATAACGTGGTAAATACCGTCAATAATTTCAGTCCCTTCAGTTTCGTGTTCAAATCCAGGGAAATGGTGGTCCCAGGATTGCAGCGAGCGTAAATAACTTACTTGCGGACTGTTTTTATCGCCGAAGTTTTCACCAGACAGCAGCATCGGGATTCCTGGCGGATACGGGATAACTGAGTTTGCCGCGATGCGTCCTGGCAGATTTTCAATGGATACCAGTTCGACATTGTTGTCGACAATCGCGTTGTACGCTTCACGCGGGGTGATTTCCGCCATCGGCAGGCCGGAATAGGCTTCGTTCAACCGTGCGCCAGGGTTGTTTTCTTTCAGCCAGGCAAACATGGTGTCACCCAGATCGTGAATCCCCATGTTCGCGTAAGTGTCAGGATATTGTTCAACAAGTTCCGGCATCACCTGCGCCAGCGGTGTGTTGGCGTCATAGTGGCGTTTGAAGGAGCAAAGGGTGTTAACCAGAGTCCCCCATTTCCCACGGGTTACGCCCATAGAGAACAGGAACATAATTTGGAAGTCAGTGGTGCGGGTAGGCACAATGCCGTGGCGACCAAGCCAGGCAGTGACCAGCGCCGCCGGAACACCGGTTTCTTCCAGTTCACCATCTTCACCCATTCCCGGAGCAAGGATGCTGACTTTAATCGGGTCGAGCATACTCCAGTTATCCGGAATATCTTTGAAGCCGTGCCAGCTTTCGCCCGGATGCATTACCCAGCAGTCCTGAACGGTGGTCAGCAGTTTGGTTGGTGCGTCAGCAAAGTCATAGGTTTTGCCGGTTTGTGGGTCGGTGACGACTTCTTTGTTCCACGGTTTGAAGAACCAGCTACCGTCAGCGGTGAACTCTTTATACAGCCGCGCCATCGCCTGACGAAAATCAACCGCTTCGTCAATCACTTCTTGTGTCAGTGACAGGCCGCTGTTGCCGTCCATCATCGACACCGCCACGTCGTTGGATGCGCAGATGGCATACAGCGGGGAGGTGGTGGCATGCATCATGTAGGCCTGGTTGAAGCGGGAGAAGTTAATCGCCCCACGACCTTCACGTACATGAATATAAGAAGCCTGTGACAGCGCATTCAGCAGTTTGTGGGTGGAGTGGGTGGCGAAAACGGTAGGACCGTTGTGATCGCCAGGTTCGCCGCGCATGGCATAGTGATCGGCATAGATCGGGTTGAAACGTGCATAGCCGTACCAGGCTTCGTCAAAGTGCAGACGATCGGAGGTTTTTTCCAGCAGATCCTGCGCTTCTTTAGCGTTATAACACACGCCGTCATAGGTGCAGTTGGTCACCACGCAGTAAGACGGTTTTTGCCCAGCTTTGTCTTTAGTCAGCGGGCTTTCACTGATTTTCTTCTGCAAGGTTTCAGGTTGCATTTCCTGCGGATAGATTGGCCCGATAATGCCGTAGCGGTTGCGGCTTGGCACCATGTAGACTGGTTTCGCGCCTGTCAGCATCAAGCCTTGTTCGATGGATTTATGGCAATTACGGTCAACGACCACGACATCGTTATCGGTCATGCAAGCCTGCATGATGGTGCGGTTAGAGCCGGAAGTACCGACGACTACCGACCAGGAGCGATCGGCACCAAATACGCGTGCGGCATATTTTTCGCTTTCGCCAAATGCGCCAGTATGGTCAAGCAAAGAACCGAGGGAAGTTCGTTCGATGCCCATATCGGTGCGGAACAGATTTTCTCCATAGTAGTCATGGTAGAAACGTCCGGCGGGTGTTTTGGTAAAACCAACGCCGCCCTGGTGGCCTGGCGCTGCCCAGGAATATTCATGGATGTCGCTATATTTCATCAGCGCGCTGAACAGTGGCGGCAACAGCTGCTGGCGGTAGCGGGTCATCGCGGCAACAGCGCGTCCGGCGATAAAGTCGGCGGTATCTTCCAGAATCCAGGCGAATTCATCGACAAGCTCCAGCAGGTCGCGATCCATTGCGGCGAGGGCTTTTTCCCGATCGCCCAACAGGAAGACCGGCACGTTTTGTTGGCGCTCATGAAGCTTACCGATCAATTGTCTGACGTTTTGATGTTCGTCCGGATGTTCCATTTGATAACTGAACATCAGGCAGTCAATGGCTTCGTTTGAAGAGAGAATGGCAAAACCATCATCAAAGGAGGTGGATTTAATCACGGTAACATTTTGCTGGCTTAAAGCATCTGCCAGACGCTCAACGGCGTTACCGACCCAGGTGTCTTGATGGAGAAACTCGCTTTCAACAATTAATACTTTCATCATTGCTTACCCGGTTATGAAGGAATCTTCGTTGCGGGCAAGTATCTTCCGGCCTTTTCGGGCTGTAAAGCGCGTGAAAAACAAACATTTTTGAAATATTTATTTTTATAAACAATGCGTTATGTGATTATTTTAAATTATTTTCACTGCTTATTATCGACGGCTAAACTATTTTTTTGGCTGATACTGATATCGTCTTTAGCCGGGAAACGTCTGGCGGCGCTGTTGGCTAAGTTTGCGGTATTGTTGCGGCGACATGCCGACATATTTGCCGAACGTGCTGTAAAAACGACTACTTGAACGAAAGCCTGCCGTCAGGGCAATATCGAGAATACTTTTATCGGTATCGCTCAGTAACGCGCGAACGTGGTTGATGCGCATCGCGGTAATGTACTGTTTCATCGTCAATTGCATGACCCGCTGGAATATCCCCATTGCATAGTTGGCGTTAAGTTTGACGTGCTCAGCCACATCGTTGATGGTCAGCGCCTGATCATAGTTTTCGGCAATAAAGCCCAGCATCTGGCTAACATAAAATTGCGCATGGCGCGAGACGCTGTTTTTGTGTGTGCGCGAGGTTTTATTGACCAGAATCGGTTCCCAGCCAGAGAGGCTAAATCGCTTGAGCATCAGGCCAATTTCATCAATGGCGAGCTGGCGAATTTGCTCGTTCGGACTGTTTAATTCCTGCTGCCAGCGGCGCACTTCAAATGGGCTAAGTTGCTGTGTGGCCAGTGATTTGATCACCATGCCGTGAGTGACGTGGTTAATCAGGTCTTTATCCAGCGGCCAGGAGAGAAACAGATGCATCGGCAGATTAAAAATCGCCATGCTCTGACAGGTTCCGGTATCTGTTAGTTGGTGCGGTGTACAGGCCCAGAACAGCGTGATATGACCCTGATTGATATTCACTTTTTCATTGTTGATCAGGTATTCCACATCGCCATCGAAAGGCACATTCACTTCGACCTGACCATGCCAGTGGCTGGTGGGCATGATATGCGGTGCGCGAAACTCAATCTCCATCCGCTGGTATTCCGAATACAGCGACAGCGGGCTGCGGGTCTGTTTTTCGTCGCTGCTGCACATAAACGTATCTGTATTCATGGATGGCTCTCTTTCCTGGAATATCAGAATTATGGCAGGAGTGAGGGAGGATGACTGCGAGTGGGAGCACGGTTTTCACCCTCTTCCCAGAGAGGCGAGGGGAGCGTCCGAGCATCATGAGGCCGAAAACTCTGCTTTTCAGGTAACTTATTACCATAAACTCAGATTTACTGCTGCTTCACGCAGGATCTGAGTTTATGGGAATGCTCAACCTGGAAGCCGGAGGTTTTCTGCAGATTCGCCTGCCATGATGAAGTTATTCAAGCAAGCCAGGAGATCTGCATGATGACTGCACCCAAAATTACATTTATCGGCGCTGGTTCGACGATTTTCGTTAAAAATATTCTTGGTGATGTGTTCCATCGCGAGGCGCTGAAAACGGCGCATATTGCCCTGATGGACATTGATCCCACCCGCCTGGAAGAGTCGCATATTGTGGTGCGTAAGCTGATGGATTCAGCAGGGGCCAGCGGCAAAATCACCTGCCACACCCAACAGAAAGAAGCCTTAGAGGATGCCGATTTTGTCGTGGTGGCATTTCAGATTGGCGGTTATGAACCTTGCACGGTGACTGATTTCGAGGTCTGTAAGCGGCATGGTCTGGAACAAACCATTGCCGATACGTTGGGGCCGGGCGGTATTATGCGCGCGCTACGTACCATTCCGCATCTGTGGCAAATTTGCGAGGACATGACGGAAGTCTGCCCCGATGCCACCATGCTCAACTATGTTAACCCCATGGCGATGAATACCTGGGCGATGTATGCCCGTTATCCGCATATCAAACAGGTCGGGCTGTGCCATTCGGTGCAGGGAACGGCGGAAGAGCTGGCGCGTGATCTCAATATCGACCCAGCTACGCTGCGTTACCGCTGCGCAGGTATCAACCATATGGCGTTTTACCTGGAGCTGGAGCGCAAAACCGCCGACGGCAGTTACGTGAATCTCTACCCGGAACTGCTGGCGGCTTATGAAGCAGGGCAGGCACCGAAGCCAAATATTCATGGTAATACTCGCTGCCAGAATATTGTGCGCTATGAAATGTTCAAAAAGCTGGGCTACTTCGTCACGGAATCGTCAGAACATTTTGCCGAATATACGCCGTGGTTTATTAAGCCAGGTCGTGAGGATTTGATTGAGCGTTATAAAGTACCGCTGGATGAGTACCCGAAACGCTGCGTCGAGCAGCTGGCGAACTGGCATAAAGAGCTGGAGGAGTATAAAAACGCCTCCCGGATTGATATTAAACCGTCACGGGAATATGCCAGCACAATCATGAACGCTATCTGGACTGGCGAGCCGAGTGTGATTTACGGCAACGTCCGTAACGATGGTTTGATTGATAACCTGCCACAAGGATGTTGCGTGGAAGTAGCCTGTCTGGTTGATGCTAATGGCATTCAGCCAACCAAAGTCGGTACGCTACCTTCGCATCTGGCCGCCCTGATGCAAACCAACATCAACGTACAGACGCTGCTGACCGAAGCTATTCTTACGGAAAATCGCGACCGTGTTTACCACGCCGCGATGATGGACCCGCATACTGCCGCCGTGCTGGGCATTGACGAAATATATGCTCTTGTTGACGACCTGATTGCCGCCCACGGCGACTGGCTGCCAGGCTGGTTGCACCGTTAAAACGCGACTAAACGCTACTGCGCCGGGGGATTTATTCCGGCGCACACCTCTGACGATACCAATAACAGAAGGCGGGCGTTGGTAACAGCGACCCGATACCCTATGAGCATTTCAATGACTACAAAACTCAGTTATGGATTTGGAGCGTTCGGGAAGGATTTTGCGATCGGCATTGTGTATATGTACCTCATGTATTACTACACCGATGTCGTCGGGCTGTCTGTGGGTTTGGTCGGTACTTTGTTTCTGGTGGCGAGGATCTGGGATGCTATTAACGATCCGATTATGGGATGGATTGTAAATGCTACGCGATCGCGATGGGGTAAGTTCAAACCCTGGATCCTGATCGGTACGTTGGCAAACTCTGTAATCTTATTTCTCCTCTTTAGTGCGCATCTGTTTGAAGGTACTACTCAGATTGTCTTTGTTTGCGTGACCTACATCCTCTGGGGCATGACTTACACCATTATGGATATTCCCTTCTGGTCGCTGGTTCCAACCATCACGCTCGATAAACGTGAGCGTGAACAACTGGTTCCTTATCCGCGTTTTTTTGCCAGTCTGGCGGGCTTTGTTACGGCAGGTGTGACGCTACCATTTGTTAATTATGTCGGCGGTGGCGATCGGGGATTTGGCTTTCAGATGTTCACTCTGGTACTGATCGCCTTTTTTATTGTTTCAACCATCATCACTCTGCGCAATGTGCATGAAGTCTTTTCGTCAGACAATCAACCGTCTGCTGAAGGAAGCCATCTGACACTTAAAGCCATCGTTGCGCTTATTTATAAAAACGATCAGCTTTCATGCCTCTTGGGTATGGCTCTTGCTTATAATGTAGCCAGCAATATTATTACCGGCTTTGCTATCTATTATTTCTCATATGTTATTGGTGATGCGGATTTGTTCCCCTATTATCTGTCGTATGCGGGAGCTGCTAACCTGGTGACGTTAGTATTCTTCCCACGCTTAGTTAAATCATTATCCCGACGCATTTTATGGGCCGGAGCATCTATTCTTCCGGTGTTAAGCTGTGGTGTTCTCCTGTTAATGGCATTAATGAGCTATCACAACGTCGTCCTCATTGTGATTGCGGGTATTTTGCTGAATGTGGGAACGGCGCTTTTCTGGGTATTACAGGTCATCATGGTGGCAGATACCGTTGATTACGGTGAATATAAACTGCACGTACGCTGTGAAAGTATCGCTTACTCCGTGCAGACTATGGTGGTGAAGGGCGGTTCAGCCTTTGCGGCTTTTTTCATTGCGGTTGTGTTAGGGATGATTGGCTATGTACCGAATGTTGAACAGTCTACGCAAGCCCTATTAGGTATGCAGTTTATTATGATTGCTCTACCAACTCTGTTTTTCATGGTAACGCTGATTCTCTACTTCCGTTTCTATCGCCTCAATGGCGACACGCTGCGCAGGATCCAGATTCATCTGCTGGATAAATATCGCAAAGTACCGCCCGAGCCTGTTCATGCTGATATTCCGGTCGGTGCAGTGAGTGATGTGAAAGCCTGACGTGGACAATAGCTAACGAAAATGGCCTGATGCGATATGTTTATCAGGCCACGTCTTAATGTAATGCTTTGGATTTGCAAATTTTGTAGACCGGATAAGGAATTCACGCCGCATCCGGCATCAACAAAGCGCACGTTGTTATCCGGTTATCAAGCCAAAGCGCCGTAGCTGGCGGCAATGAAAGCGAGCGAGGAATATCACCGTCGTTAATGCGCCAAGCAGCGCGCAGAACATATCGGATTGCGTGTCCCACTGGTCGCCCTGGGTGCCGAGAAAATCATCCGCTCCCTGGCCCATTGCCAGCGCCGCCCACCACTCGATTAATTCATACATCGCGCTTATCGCCAGCGCCACGCAGCAGACCAGGAACGCCACCATTTTACGTCCGCGCACGTACATCCCGCGCACGAGAATTTCTCGTGCCACCAGTGCAGGCACCAGCCCCTGGAAAAAATGCCCCAGCTTGTCATACGGACTACGGCTCAACCCCAGCCATTCCTGCACCTCAAAACCAACGGGGACTTTCGCGTAGGTGTATTGCCCGCCGACCATCAGGATGATGGCGTGAAAGAAAATGAGCGTATAGAGCAGCGGCGTTAACGGATAACGTTTAGCGGTGGCAAGCAGTAGCGGCACGACAATAATCACCGGTGTCACTTCCATCAGCCAGGTGAGTTTGTCATGGGCCGAAATGCCGGTATAAATCAGGATTAACGTTAGCGCCAGTGCGCCGGTGTTAAGAATTAACGGCTTGAGTGTGCGGGTCATGGTGAGTTCGCAAATCAGGGAAAATACTGACTATTCACCAGCAAGCGTGAAATTACAATCGCAAAAGAGGTGGCCCAGGGGGATCACCTGGCAGCATGCTGCCAGGCGCTGGGCCGAAGAGGTTACTTAGTGCAGTTCGCGCACTGTTTGTTGACGATTTGCTGGAAGAAGTCGTTACCTTTGTCATCGACCAGGATAAACGCCGGGAAATCTTCTACTTCGATTTTCCAGATAGCTTCCATACCCAGCTCCGGATAAGCGACGCATTCCAGATGCTTGATGCTCTGCTGCGCCAGTACCGCCGCCGGACCGCCGATGCTACCGAGGTAGAAGCCGCCGTGTTTATGACACGCGTCGGTAACCTGCTGACTGCGGTTACCTTTCGCCAGCATGATCATGCTGCCGCCGTGGGATTGCAGCAGATCCACGTAGGAGTCCATACGGCCTGCGGTGGTTGGGCCAAGTGAACCTGATGGATAACCGGCAGGGGTTTTCGCCGGACCCGCGTAGTAGATCGGGTGATCTTTGATGTACTGCGGAAGTTCTTTACCGGCGTCAATCAGCTCTTTCAGCTTGGCGTGTGCAATATCTCGGCCCACGATAATGGTGCCGGTGAGCGACAAACGAGTGGATACCGGGTATTGCGAAAGCTGGGCGAGGATCTCTTTCATCGGGCGGTTAAGGTCAACTTTCACCGCTTCGCCTTCACCGGCCTGGCGCAGTTCTTGTGGAATGTACTGGCCTGGGTTGTGTTCCAGTTTTTCGATCCAGATACCTTCGCGGTTGATTTTCGCTTTAATGTTACGGTCAGCGGAGCAGGAGACGCCCATGCCGACCGGGCAGGATGCGCCGTGACGTGGCAGACGGATAACGCGAATGTCGTGCGCGAAGTATTTACCGCCAAACTGCGCGCCAAGACCGAGTTTCTGGGCCTCTTCCAGCAGTTCCTGTTCCAGCTGGACATCGCGGAACGCCTGACCATGTTCGTTCCCTTCCGTCGGCAGTTCATCGTAATAGTGAGCGCTTGCTAACTTGACGGTTTTCAGGTTGGTTTCCGCAGACGTACCGCCAATCACAAACGCGATATGGTACGGCGGGCAGGCTGCAGTACCGAGGGTACGCATTTTCTCGACGAGGAAGTTTTTCAGTTTGCCGGGAGTCAGCAGGGCTTTGGTTTCCTGGTAGAGATACGTTTTGTTGGCAGAGCCGCCGCCTTTCGCAACGCAAAGGAATTTGTACTCATCGCCATCTACCGCGTACAGGTCGATTTGCGCAGGCAGGTTAGTGCCGGTGTTGACCTCTTTGTACATGTCCAGCGCCGCATTCTGTGAATAGCGCAGGTTATCTTCGATATAGGTGTTATAGACGCCTTTCGACAGCGCTTCTTCATCACCGCCGCCGGTCCACACGCGCTGGCCTTTTTTACCGACGATGATCGCGGTGCCGGTATCCTGGCAGGTCGGCAGCACGCCTTTGGCGGCGATTTCGGAGTTTCTTAAGAATTGCAGCGCCACGTACTTGTCGTTTTCGCTGGCTTCTGGATCGTGAAGAATAGCCGCAACCTGTTTCTGGTGTGCCGGGCGGAGCATAAAAGAAGCGTCGTGAAAGGCTTGCTGCGCCAGCAGGGTCAGGGCTTCTGGTTCCACTTTCAGGATGGTTTCGCCGTCGAAGTCGGCAACGCTAACGTAATCGGAAGTGAGTAGATAGTATTCGGTATTGTCTTTCCCCATCGGGAAAGGTGCCTGGTAGATAAAGGGTTTGTTTGACATAGCTTCCAGCCTGTAACTCTGTATTTGTTATTCGAAAATGGCGTGCCGCGTAGTCACGGGCGGCACGCAAAGTGCATTTATAAGAACCCGTACATCGCGGCGAAGATCCAGCCGAAGACGCACGATACGCTCACACCAATCAACCCCGGCAGAATAAAGCTGTGGTTGATGACGAAGCGACCGATGTGGGTGGTGCCGGAACGGTCAAACTGAATCGCTGCCAGATCGCTCGGATAAGTCGGTAGGATGTAATAACCGTAGCAAGCCGGTGCTGAAGCCACGATGTATGCCGGATCAACGCCGATCGCCAGCGCGACCGGAACAATCGCCGCCAGCGCCGCAGCCTGAGAGTTTACAAACTTGGAAACCAGCAGCAGAACAATGGCATAGGCCCACGGATACTCTTTCACCATTTCACCCAGTACGCCCTGAATTTCAGACATATGCGCACCGAACATGGTTTCTGCCATCCATGCGATACCGTACACCGCCACGATGGCGATCATACCGGAACGGAAGACTTCGTTTTTTGAGATAGACGCGGGATTGGTTTTGGTCAGGATAATAATCAGCGCCCCGGTCAGCAGCATAAACATCTGAATAACCAGTACCATCGACAGCGGTTTGCCGCCGAAGGATGGACGCAGGTCCGAATCAGCACCAAGAAGGGCGACTACAGCGATTGCACCGAGGAAAATCCACATTGCCAGCCAGTTGCTTTTCGGCAGTTTTTTATCGAGCAGCGTCGCGGTATCACCGTAAACATACTCACGGTTTTCCGGTACGGAGATGAATTTCTGGAACTCTTCGTCTTTATCCAGATCTTTACCGCGGAACCAGCTGAAGATACCGATCGCCAGGATACCGATTAACGTCGATGGAATGGTGATTGCCAGCAGGTCGAGGAACTCAAGATGGCGACCATCAAAGGTGACATTACCCAGCATTGCAACCAGAGACACGACCGCAACCGACACCGGACTGGCGATAATCCCCATCTGTGCACCGATAGAACTTGCCGCCATCGGACGTTCCGGACGGATGTTGTTCTTAATGGCGACGTCGTAGATGATCGGCAGAATGGTGTAAACCACATGACCCGTACCGCAAAGAATGGTCAGTGTACAGGTCACAAACGGCGCGACAATTGAGACATATTTCGGGTTGCGGCGCAGCAGCTTCTCGGCAATTTGCAGCATGACATCAAGACCGCCCGAAGCTTGCAAGGTCGCCGATGCCGCCACCACCGCAATGATAACCAGCATGACATCAACCGGTGGTTTACCTGGCTGAAGGTGGAAGACGAAGACCAGAATGACCAGACCGATACCGCCTAATAAACCCAGCGCGATACCACCCTTTCTGGCACCATAAAACAGACATATCAGTATTATGATAAGTTGGATAGTAAATAACATGTGTGAACCCTCGCGATAATCCTATTTAAATTTTTGCTGAATAGATCACAGTCACGTTCTGTTTTGTATGAACTGTTTTCAGAGCCTGACTAAATATCCGTTTGGTCGTTACCGGCTTTAGCAAATACCTCACAGTAAATATTGGCTGATTAAAGCAGCGGCAAATTTATGCACTGTGATAAGCGGCTTTTTCAGAGAGAAAAACTCTCTGGCGATGGGTTTATAGTTTGTACTGCGCAGATGTTAATGTTTTGTTTGCTGTTATCTTATTGATATTTATCGGTCTATTTTTTGTTCTCAGGGCAGATATCATTAGGTTTAAAGATTAATCTGATCTACCCATTTGTGGGTAAAAATACACATAATGCGGGTGACATAATAGTTAATTAACTTTTGTTATCGTTTTGAAATTAAAAACACCGTTCACCTGAAGAGATATTAATTTTTAGCGATGATGGAGGGATAATTATATTTGATCTGGCACAAGTTTTACTGATGAAGGATGTAACTTGTGCCAGGGGTATTTTGCATTACGGTAATAATTATTACTTACAGATAACCAGCGATCCGTTATTGGCAATATTGTTTCAGTAGTGAGTAGTGTTCTGCCTGAATACGGTAACGGTAAACCGGACGCCCCGTGACGCCATAATGGATACTGGTGAACAAGATGTGGCAGTTGACCAGCCAGATGAGGTATTTACGGCAGGAAACACGCGAGATGTTAACCTCGTTAGCCAGCTCGTCGGTTGAAAACTCATAGTCCTGATGCGCGTCAATCCACTGGCACAGCGTGCGTAACGTCTGCGGCGTTAAGCCTTTTGGCAAGCGACGAGGATCCTGTTCGTTGGAGCTGCTGCCGTGGATTAGCTGATCAAGCTCGGCCTGGTCATAATACTGATGTTTTTCCAGCGCCATTTTCTTTTGCCGCCAGCCGGTGAGCGCCTCTTCAAAGCGGGAAGCCTGGAAGGGTTTGATCAGGTAATCCACGACACCGTAATGCAGCGAATCTTTAATGGTTGCCGCATCGGCTGCGGAGGAGATGACAATCACATCACTTTTGCAACGCGCGTTATGCAGGACAGGCAGTAAATCGAGCCCGTTCTCTTTTTGCATATAGATATCGAGCAATATCAGGTCGATAGGCGTATCGCTATTGAAGATAATCTCTTTGGCTTTCTCCAGCGTCGAGGCTGTTCCACAGCATTGAAAGCCTGGGATTTGTGCTACGTATCGGCGATTCAGCTCCGCGACCATTGCGTCGTCATCGATAATTAATACATTGATCATCTGTTCGACCTCTCCCCGTCCCAGGGTATCTGGACAAAAAATTGTGTGAAAATCCCGGGTTCCGATTCCACGGCGATGCTGCCGCCGAGATTTTCTACCTGTTGTTTGACAAGTGCTAAACCGACGCCTCGCTCGCTTCCTTTTGTCGAGACACCTTTGTCAAAAATGTGATCGATTTTGTCGGGTGCGATCCCCGGTCCATCATCGTTAACTTCGCAGTGCAGCCAGCCGTGACGGTAGTGCAATGTTACGCTAATTTCGCCACCGGGTTCCGGCCCTAATGCTTCCAGCGCGTTTTCTATCAGATTTCCCAATGTGGTAATCAGCGTCGCGACCTGGTCCTCACTGCCGCTGTCTGGCAGCTGGCTTTCACTGTTTAAAATCAGCGTATGGCCTAAATCGGTCGCGCGATTAATCTTGCTGATTAAAAAACCAGCGATAACCGGAGATTTGATCTTACCCAGCAGAGAGCCAATCTCTTCCTGATAGTTATTGGCTGTTTTGAGAATGTAATCTTCCAACTGCTTATAACTCTTCAGATGCAATAATCCGAGAATCACATGCAATTTATTCATAAATTCGTGGGATCGTTCACGAAGTGCATCAGCATAGTTGACCAGACCGTCGAGTCGCTGCATCAGTTTACGAACTTCAGTTTTGTCCCTGAAGGTTGAAATGGCACCGATGATAACGCCATTACTGCGCACCGGAACGGTGTTGATCAGTAATAGCCGATCTTTAATCGTAATCTCTTCGTCGCGGCGCGGCGTACCGTCGCGTAACACTTCCGAGACATCTACCACCTGTGACCATGAGTGGCTGAGCGTCGACAGTTTCTCATCGTCCTGCGACTTACGGTAATTCAGCAATTCTTGTGCGGCATCGTTGATCAGCGTGACCTCGCCGCGATCGTCCACGGCAACGACGCCTTCTTTGATAGACTGCAACATGGCCTGGCGCTGCTCAAACAGCGTGGAGATTTCGTAGGGTTCCAGGCCGAAAAGGATTTTTTTCAGTACCTTAACCAGAATGCAGGTGCCAATCAGTCCGACCAGCATGCCAAATAATACCGACCAGATAATGCTCCAGCGACTGTCATTGATTTGTTGGGTCACGCGGCTTAACTCAAGGCCGATCGCCACCACGCCAATTTGTTTATGATTTTCATCGTAGATGGGGGTAAATACGCGTAAAGCCTGCGCCAGAAAACCGCGATTGATAGCGACATTTTCTTTGCCATTCAGCGCTTTAAGGATGTCATCACCTTTAAATGGCTGACCAATACGCTGGGCTTCAGGATGCGAGTAGCGAAGACTTTGCATATCGGTAACGACAATAAACAGCAGATCGTTGCGTTTGCGCACGGCTTCCGCGATGGCCTGGATTCCGCTCTCCTGCGGTTTTTTCTGCAAGCCCTGACGGATTTCCGGCGAGTCGGCGAGGGTACGCGCCACTGCCAGTGCCTTGTTGGCTAGCCCGTCTCGCGTCATATCACTGATTTGCGAGAAGTAAATCAGATGCACCACCAATAGCACCGAGAACAGTACCGCACTGACCATTAAGATCACTGTGGTACTCAATTTCATCGGACGTTTGCGTAACATGCGGTAGGGCAATGAATGTCTCATCAGCTTCCTTGTGTGACAAATTTCTTAAGCATTATCTCTGATGAGGCGGGTAATTCAAAGGGAGTAAGAATGATTGGCTATATAGGGGAAGAGACTCTGGCAACGGAAACTGCCAGTGCTGTATGAAGATTCCAGGGCTATGCTTATAGCGATAATCATACTGATGAGAGAGGGAAAGTCATGGATCAGGCGCTACTGGACGAGGGTTATCGCTGTTATACCGGCGAAAAGATCGATGTCTATTTCAACACTGCGATATGTCAGCATTCTGGCAATTGCGTACGTGGCAACGGCAAGTTATTTAATCTCAAACGAAAGCCGTGGATCATGCCGGATGAAGTCGACGTCGTCACTGTGGTTAAAGTGATTGATACGTGCCCGAGCGGCGCGCTGAAATACCGTCATAAATAAGCGAGGGTAAAATGGAAATACGCGAAGGCCACAATAAATTTTACATTAATGACGAACAGGGCAAGCAAATCGCTGAAATTGTCTTTGTGCCGACCGGAGAGAATTTAGCGATTATCGAACATACCGATGTCGATGAAAGCCTGAAAGGGCAGGGGATTGGTAAACAGCTGGTTGCGAAAGTCGTGGAAAAAATGCGTCGGGAAAAACGAAAAATTATCCCACTATGCCCATTTTCGAAACACGAATTTGATAAAACGCGGGAGTATGATGATATTCGCAGTTGATGGGAGAGTACAGAGTCACGATATTTTTCATGCTCTCCGCGGAGTGATGCAGGAGAGCATCTGAAGGGTAGGGGGATGCACAAAGAATGGGCAGAGAGAGCGTTTTTTTGTCCCAAGTCATCCCCTTTACTGAGCAAAAAAAAGAATATCTCCTATATGAGAATCATCAATCGGGGTTAATAAGTTTTGCGTCCCCAGAGCGTTTAATATTGATAGGAGTCATATTATGGAAGGTAAAAACAAGTTCAATACTTATGTTGTTTCTTTTGATTATCCATCATCTTATTCCTCAGTGTTCTTAAGGTTAAGATCATTGATGTATGATATGAATTTCTCCTCTATCGTGGCTGATGAATATGGGATACCACGACAATTGAATGAAAACTCCTTCGCAATAACGACATCGTTAGCCGCAAGTGAAATCGAAGATTTAATCAGGCTTAAATGCTTAGACTTACCGGATATTGATTTTGACCTCAACATTATGACAGTTGATGACTATTTCCGTCAGTTTTACAAGTAGCCAGGAAGGATAAGAAGAACATAAAAAATGGCACTATTCTCTAAAATATTAATTTTTTATGTGATTGGTGTGAACATATCCTTTGTCATTATCTGGTTTATCTCACATGAGAAAACACATATTCGTTTACTTAGTGCATTCCTGGTCGGAATAACCTGGCCAATGAGTCTGCCTGTGGCATTACTTTTTTCTCTCTTTTAGGAGCTGTAGTTGAGTGGACCCGCTGGTTATCGTGAAACGAAGCGTCTCTCCTCAAAACTGGATTTGCGGAACGACGAACGAAGCAGTCGCCTGACTGCTTCGTTCATTAAAGTGAAATTTATTTCTGTGGGCGCATCGCCGGGAAGAGAATAACGTCGCGAATAGTATGACTGTTTGTAAACAGCATAATCATTCGGTCGATACCAATACCCAGACCAGCGGTTGGCGGCAGACCATATTCCAGCGCAGTCACGTAATCTTCGTCATAGAACATGGCTTCGTCGTCACCTGCAGCTTTAGCGTTAACCTGTTCCTGGAAACGTTCAGCCTGATCTTCTGCGTCGTTTAATTCGCTAAAACCATTACCGATTTCACGACCACCGATGAAGAATTCAAAACGGTCGGTGATTTCCGGGTTAACATCATTACGGCGCGCCAGCGGTGACACTTCTGCCGGATATTCCGTAATAAAGGTTGGCTGAATCAGATGTGCTTCTGCCACTTCATCAAAGATCTCCGTGACAATACGTCCCAGCCCCCAGCTTTTCTCTACCGTAATTCCGATAGATTCAGCTAATGCTTTAGCAGCATCAAAATTATCCAGGTCGGCCATATCGGTTTCTGGACGATATTTTTTGATTGCTTCGCGCATGGTGAGTTTTTCAAACGGTTTGCCGAAATCAAACACATGCTCGCCATAAGTGACTTTAGTGGTACCCAGAACCTCTTGTGCCAGGGTGCGGAACAGGGACTCTGTCAGTTCAATCAAATCGTGGTAATCCGCATACGCCATGTAGAGTTCCATCATTGTGAACTCAGGATTATGGCGAACAGAAATACCTTCATTACGGAAGTTACGGTTGATTTCGAATACCCGTTCAAAACCGCCTACAACCAGACGTTTCAGATACAGCTCCGGCGCGATACGCAGATACATATCTAAATCCAGAGCATTATGATGGGTAATAAACGGGCGAGCAGATGCCCCACCTGGAATTACCTGCATCATCGGGGTTTCTACTTCCATAAAGCCGCGCGCGACCATGAACTGACGGATAGCGGCCAGAATTTTTGAACGGACAACGAACGTTTGACGGGATTTATCGTTAGCGATGAGGTCCAGATAACGTTGACGATAACGGACTTCCTGATCCTGCAGACCATGGAATTTATCTGGTAAAGGACGTAGTGCTTTTGTCAGCAGGCGCAACTCAGTACAGTGAATGGAAAGCTCACCGGTTTGCGTCTTAAACAGCGTACCGCGGGCACCGATAATGTCACCCAGATCCCATTTTTTAAACTGATCGTTATAAACACCTTCTGGCAGGCTATCTCTTGCAACGTACAGTTGAATACGGCCACCGACATCCTGCAACGTTACAAAGGAGGCTTTCCCCATGATACGACGGGTCATCATTCGGCCAGCAACCGAGACTTCAATGTTTAAGGATTCCAGTTCCTGGTTATTCTTCGCATCAAACTCTTCGTGCAACTGGTCAGAGGTATGGTCGCGGCGAAAATCATTGGGAAACGCCACACCTTGCTGACGTAGTGCCGCCAGTTTTTCGCGGCGATTTCTCAGTTCATCGTTAAAATCAATAGCCTCATTGGCTCCCCGTGTTTCTTGTTCAGACATTTTGGTTCCTCTAAATCCAGCTTTCAATTTAGCGTAGATAAAGAGACAGATCGGTACACTGTATTATCTGCCTCGACTATTAATAACTCAGTTTATCTTATCGAAACTAACGCTTACCTCAAGTTGATATCACTAATAAATAACCATCAAAATGGTTTAAATGACTTATTAATCTAGATTTGCTAGTGTTATAAACTGAAAGTTAATTTATTCATAACCAATTGTTTTTACGACAG
>NZ_CAOLGM010000067.1:0-11729 GCF_948475835.1 uncultured Escherichia sp.
GAAGGCTGTCTTATAACCCAACTGCCATTGATACTTAATATATCAATAAATTCAATTAGTTAAAAGATTTTTATTGAAAATTAAATGTATGGAGCCCTTGTTCATATTTTCTGTGCACTTTGTCACATATACGTGAGTTAGTCGAGCAGTCAAACATATCTGACTGTTCCCCATTAATTAGCAAACAGCATTACTAGCTACATCCACGGCGTATCAATGGCGAGCGTCTGCTATACGCTCTAAGCTACCTATCAATTTAGCAACGTTTATGTTAGAGATGACCAAGTAAAATGCAAACGGGTTGTCAAGTAAACGCAAAGATACAAATGGTTGACTAAAAGTGTTTGAATGTATGTCTTTGTTGTAACATCCTTTAGAGCCAAGCGTGCAGGCACTGACCTGTACTGACAGCATCCATGACTTAAAGCCCTTAATGCTCAAAAGACAAATAGGCGGGAGCGATAAGGTAACACATGCTGTTAGCATACCCTTGCATTGAGCCACACACAATCTCACTGTACCTGCCACAATTTTGCCACACTAACAACGCGCAAAAATGCACATTCGTGTTAAGAAAAGCAAAACAATGCAATGGTAACGAGATGATTTTATTAAGAAAGATGGTGCCGATAATAGGAGTCGAACCTACGACCTTCGCATTACGAATGCGCTGCTCTACCAACTGAGCTATATCGGCCCTGAAAGGACATGTTCACGAACGTGAATCACGGTGGACAAGGTTAAAACTAACCGGGCGATGCGTCAATGGCCTTGTGAATCAAATGGCTACTTTTGCATCACCCGGTTTTATTTACGCACGAATGGTGTAATCACCAATGCCGATCCACTTGTAAGTGGTCAGTGCTTCCAGCCCCATTGGGCCACGCGCGTGGAGTTTTTGTGTGCTTACCGCCACTTCCGCACCCAGACCAAACTGGCCGCCGTCGGTAAAACGCGTAGAGGCGTTAACGTAAACAGCGGACGAATCCACTTCGTTAACAAAACGCTGGGCGTTGCGCATATCGCGGGTCAGGATCGCATCGGAGTGTTGTGTGCCGTGTTCACGAATATGGGCGATGGCATCGTCAAGATCGCTGACGATTTTGACGTTCAAATCTAATGACAGAAACTCATCGTCATACTCTTCGGCTTTAACAGCAACCACCTTCGCAGGGCCTGCCTGCAACTGCGCCAGTGCAGCTGCATCTGCGTGTAATGTCACGCCGCTTTCCGCCATTTGTTTGCTTAATGCGGGCAGGAAGCTATCGGCGATGTTTTTATTCACCAGCAACGTTTCAACCGTATTACATGTGCTCGGACGCTGAGTTTTCGCGTTGACGATCACTTTTAATGCTTCAGCGATCTCTACACTTTCATCAACGTAAATATGGCATACGCCTATACCACCTGTGATCACCGGGATTGTCGACTGTTCACGGCACAGTTTATGCAAACCAGCGCCACCACGCGGGATCAGCATGTCGATGTATTTATCCATACGCAGCATTTCACTGACCAGCGCACGGTCAGGATTATCAATCGCCTGCACGGCACCCGCCGGTAAGCCGCAGGATTTCAGGGCGTCCTGAATCACCGCCACCGTTGCAGCGTTAGTGCGACACGTTTCTTTGCCACCGCGCAGGATCACCGCATTACCGGTTTTCAGGCACAGCGAAGCGACATCAACCGTCACGTTCGGGCGCGCTTCATAAATCACGCCAATAACCCCCAGCGGTACGCGACGACGCTCAAGACGCAGGCCGCTGTCCAGTACGCTGCCATCGATTACCTGCCCCACCGGATCGGCGAGGTTACACACCTGGCGCACATCATCGGCAATGCCTTTCAGCCGTGCGGGCGTCAGTGCCAGACGGTCAAGCATCGCTTCGCCAAGGCCATTGGCACGCGCGTCAGCAACATCCTGGGCGTTAGCGTTGAGGATGATTTCGCTTTGTGCTTCCAGTTCATCGGCGATTTTTTCCAGCACGCGATTTTTTTCGCGGCTGGAGAGTTGCGCTAATTTATACGAGGCTTGCTTCGCGGCAATGCCCATTTGTTCCAGCATCAGCCTGCTCCTTAACGGGTAATCATGTCATCACGGTGAACGGCAACCGGGCCGTATTCATATCCCAGTATTGCATCAATTTCTTGCGAGTGGTGCCCGGCAATACGGCGTAATGCATCGCTGTTGTAACGACTGACGCCGTGGGCGATATCGCGACCTTCGAGGTTGCAAATGCGGATGACTTCACCACGCGAGAAATTGCCAGTCACGCTTTTAATGCCTTTCGGCAACAGGGAGCTGCCGCGTTCAAGAATGGCGGCAGTTGCCCCTTCATCTACCGTGATTTCACCCGCCGGCGGCGCACCGAAAATCCAGCGTTTACGGTTTTCAAGCGGAGTCGCCTGGGCATGGAACAGCGTACCGACGGAAATGCCTTCCATCACATCACCAATAACGCCCGGCTTGCTGCCCGCGGCAATAATGGTGTCGATACCCGCACGGCAAGCCACGTCAGCGGCCTGCAATTTGGTACTCATGCCGCCAGTTCCGAGGCCTGAAACGCTGTCACCGGCAATCGCGCGCAGTGCGTCATCAATGCCGTAAACATCTTTAATCAGTTCTGCCTGCGGATTGCTGCGCGGATCAGCGGTATACAAACCTTTTTGATCGGTCAGCAGCAACAGTTTATCGGCACCCGCCAGAATCGCCGCCAGCGCAGAAAGGTTATCGTTATCGCCGACCTTAATCTCTGCCGTAGCGACAGCATCGTTCTCATTGATTACCGGAACGATATTGTTATCGAGCAACGCACGCAGAGTGTCGCGGGCGTTCAGGAAGCGTTCACGGTCTTCCATATCAGCACGGGTCAGCAGCATCTGCCCGACGTGAATGCCATAAATCGAAAACAGCTGTTCCCACAGTTGAATCAGTCGACTCTGCCCTACCGCCGCCAGCAGTTGTTTCGAGGCGATAGTCGCTGGCAGTTCCGGGTACCCCAGGTGCTCACGTCCGGCGGCGATCGCGCCCGACGTCACAATAACAATCCGATGCCCGGCGGCATGTAACTGCGCGCACTGGCGAACAAGTTCAACGATATGGGCACGGTTCAGACGGCGCGATCCGCCTGTTAGCACACTGGTGCCGAGTTTTACCACCAGCGTCTGGCTGTCACTCATGATTCTCTGCCATTCAATTTTAGGAAAAATGATATCAAACGAACGTTTTAGCAGGACTGTCGTCGGTTGCCAACCATCTGCAAGCAAAGCATGGCGTTTTGTTGCGCGGGATCAGCAAGCCTAGCGGCAGTTGTTTACGCTTTTATTACAGATTTAATAAATTACCACATTTTAAGAATATTATTAATCTGTAATATATCTTTAACAATCTCAGGTTAAAAACTTTCCTGTTTTCAACGGGGCTCTCCCGCTGAATATTCGCGCGTTAATTAAAATCAGGAATGAAAATGAAAAAGAGCACTCTGGCATTAGTGGTGATGGGCATTGTGGCATCTGCATCCGTACAGGCCGCAGAAATATATAACAAAGACGGTAATAAACTGGATGTCTATGGCAAAGTTAAAGCCATGCATTATATGAGTGATAACGACAGTAAAGATGGCGACCAGAGTTATATCCGTTTTGGTTTTAAAGGCGAAACACAAATTAACGATCAACTGACTGGCTATGGCCGTTGGGAAGCGGAGTTTGCCGGAAATAAAGCGGAGAGTGATACTGCACAGCAAAAAACGCGTCTCGCTTTTGCCGGATTGAAGTATAAAGATTTGGGTTCTTTCGACTATGGCCGTAACCTGGGCGCGTTGTATGACGTGGAAGCCTGGACCGATATGTTCCCGGAATTTGGTGGCGACTCCTCGGCGCAGACCGACAACTTTATGACCAAACGCGCCAGCGGTCTGGCGACGTATCGGAACACCGACTTCTTCGGCGTTATCGATGGCCTGAACTTAACCCTGCAATATCAAGGGAAAAACGAAAACCGCGACGTTAAAAAGCAAAACGGCGATGGCTTCGGCACGTCATTGACATATGACTTTGGCGGCAGCGATTTCGCCATTAGTGGTGCCTATACCAACTCAGATCGCACCAACGAGCAGAACCTGCAAAGCCGTGGCACTGGCAAGCGTGCAGAAGCATGGGCAACAGGTCTGAAATACGATGCCAATAATATTTATCTGGCAACTTTTTATTCTGAAACACGCAAAATGACGCCAATAACTGGCGGCTTTGCCAATAAGACACAGAACTTTGAAGCGGTCGCTCAATACCAGTTTGACTTTGGTCTGCGTCCATCGCTGGGTTATGTCTTATCGAAAGGGAAAGATATTGAAGGTATCGGTGATGAAGATCTGGTCAATTATATCGATGTCGGGGCTACATATTATTTCAACAAAAATATGTCAGCGTTTGTTGATTATAAAATCAACCAACTGGATAGCGATAACAAATTGAATATTAATAATGATGATATTGTCGCGGTTGGCATGACCTATCAGTTTTAATGATTATTGCCGGATGTGATGCATCCGGCACATTTCACTCACGCCGTTAACTTCACCGGCTCGTCACGAAAATCATCCGCCGGTTCCAGCTTCAGATTCAGCGTCGTCAGCAGTTCACGCAGCTTCTCGTGAAACTCACGCAGGGTGTGCTCCAGTCGTTCAACCACTTCAGTGTCTTTTACCGGAACGCTCTTCCAGTCGCCTGCTTTATCGAACAGACCAAACTGGTAGCTGTAGGTAAAACGGGATTCCTGCGCTTCCAGCTCCATCCACCAGCCCCAGAATTCACGCACTTCCGGTGCCGGTTTCACGTTGACGCATACAGCCAGACAATCGAAAAAGAATCGATTATCTTCGCACTTACCTTCACGAATATACGGGCCTAGTGCGGTAAATTTTTTGATCAATCTGCTCTTCGGGTGTCCACTCGGTAACGTCATTGCTATCTCCTGTTGTGATGCAACTGTTTTACCAAATTGGCAAAATTTAGCAAATTTTTAACACAAGCGTTTTTCGATCCAGCCGGTGATTTCCTGAAGACCTTTGTCAAAATTCCGATACACCGGGTTAAATGGGATCTCTAATAATTTACCGTCAGCAGATGATGAGGTGATTAAGCGTGAGTCCTCTTCCGGGCTGAACGGATCGTTCTTCCAGTAGCCTGATAACATTGGCGTTGGGCAGCGACGTCCCAGCAATCCTTGCACTTTTAATGAATAGCGATTCAGCTCCACGCGCAACGCGTCATCGGAAGCATCATGCATCCCCAAACGACTCGCCAGAACGTCAAGATACATTTCCGGCACCTGTTGCTGGCACTTAAAATCACTCAACAGGGTATGAACTACCGGACCAAGACAGGCAACCGCTTTCAGACGCGGCGATTCAAGGTATGCCAGACGCACGGCAACGTTAGCGCCGAAACGGAAACCAAAGGCCGCGACGCGAGTGTGATCCACCCACGGTACGTTAGGCAGCGCCTTTAAGACGTGCTGATGCAACAGGCTGGAGTCCTGGGTGAGCTTCCATTTTGAAGAAAAGCCCACCGACGGCATATCAATAGTCAGCATCGCAATGCCGCGCGGCGCAAAATAACGTTCATACAGGCTGTAATAGTCCGTCTGCATCGCATCCAGACCACCACACATTAATACTGTCGGGAACGGGCCATCGCCTTTCGGCATATGCAAAAAGCCGGTGATGGGCGCACCGCCGGGTACGGTAAACTCCATCTGCCGCATCGTGCCCGGCAGACGCTGGGCGGCCTCTTCATAGGCGCGGTTTGATAAAGCCTGCGCTTGCTCGGCCAGGTCATCTCCTTTCAGATGAGGATAGGCGGCAATGTTGTACAACGTAGCCGCATGCAGCCAGTGTCGACCACTGAGTTGCGGATCTTCTTCCGCACAGGCTTTTTGTTGCCACACCATCGCCTGGGTGGCCCACTCATAAATCCAGTTGCCACCACGGTAGCCAATCACGGTATCGTATAAATCATCATCGGTACGTTCAGCATCGCTCATCACAATACGTGCCTGGACGTCGAGGATTTCACGTGGGTCAATGCCGCGCCAGATCCACATCAGACGGTTAATCATGCGATACCAGTGAGGGATGGTTTTACCATCAAGAGCCGACTGCACAGGCGGTTGTGCGCCGTGATTAAAGCGGCGGACTAGCGTCGAGGTTTCAGGATGTTTAAAGCGGGGTTTGAACAGGGTTTCGCTCAGGTTTGCCTGTGTCATGGATGCAGCCTCCAGAATACTTACTGGAAACTATTGTAACCCGCCTGAAGTTAAAAAGAACAACGCCCGGCAGTGCCAGGCGTTGAAAAGATTAGCGACCGGAGATTGGCGGGACGAATACGACGCCCATATCCCACGGCTGTTCGATCCAGGTATCTTGCGGGATATCAACAACATAGTCATCAACCAGCGGACGACCAGCCGGTTTTGCGAAGATAGTCACAAAATGTGCTTTTGGATACATTTCACGAATCGCAACCGCAGTACCACCGGTATCCACCAGGTCATCAATAACGATGAAGCCTTCGCCATCGCCTTCTGCGCGTTTTAGCACTTTAAGCTCGCGCTGGTTGTCGTGATCGTAGCTGGAAATACAAACGGTATCGACATGACGAATACCCAGTTCACGCGCCAGTAACGCACCCGGTACCAGACCGCCACGGCTTACGGCAATAATGCCTTTCCATTGTTCAGAAGGCATCAGTCGGCTTGCGAGTTTACGTGCATGGATCTGCAACATGTCCCAGGTGACGATGTATTTTTCGCTCATGTGAAGTGTCCCAGCCTGTTTATCTACGGCTTAAAAAGTGTTCGAGGGGAAAATAGGTTGCGCGAGATTATAGAGATCTGGCGCACTAAAAACCAGTATTTCACATGAGTCCGCGTCTTTTTACGCACTGCCTCTCCCTGACGCGGGATAAAGTGGTATTCTCAAACATATCTCGCAAGCCTGTCTTGTGTTGACAACATTTTCTGCTAACCCTGTGACCTGCAATACTGTTTTGCGGGTGATCGACAAGGAGACTTAACGTGTCTGAACTGTCTCAATTATCTCCACAGCCGCTGTGGGATATTTTTGCCAAAATCTGTTCTATTCCTCACCCGTCCTATCATGAAGAGCAACTCGCTGAATACATTGTTGGTTGGGCAAAAGAGAAAGGTTTCCATGTCGAACGCGATCAGGTAGGTAATATCCTGATTCGTAAACCTGCTACCGCAGGTATGGAAAATCGTAAACCGGTCGTCTTACAGGCCCACCTCGATATGGTGCCGCAGAAAAATAACGACACCGTGCATGACTTCACGAAAGATCCTATCCAGCCTTATATTGATGGCGAATGGGTTAAAGCGCGCGGCACCACGCTGGGTGCAGATAACGGCATTGGTATGGCGTCTGCGCTGGCGGTTCTGGCTGACGAAAACGTGGTTCACGGCCCGCTGGAAGTGCTGCTGACCATGACCGAAGAAGCCGGTATGGACGGTGCGTTCGGCTTACAGAGCAACTGGTTGCAGGCTGATATTCTGATTAACACCGACTCCGAAGAAGAAGGTGAAATCTACATGGGTTGTGCGGGGGGTATCGACTTCACCTCCAACCTGCATTTAGATCGTGAAGCGGTTCCAGCTGGTTTTGAAACCTTCAAGTTAACCTTAAAAGGTCTGAAAGGCGGTCACTCCGGCGGTGAAATCCACGTTGGCCTGGGTAATGCCAACAAACTACTGGTGCGCTTCCTGGCGGGTCATGCGGAAGAACTGGATCTGCGCCTTATCGATTTCAACGGCGGCACACTGCGTAACGCCATCCCGCGTGAAGCCTTTGCGACCATTGCTGTCGCAGCTGATAAAGTCGACGTCCTGAAATCTCTGGTGAATACCTATCAGGAGATCCTGAAAAACGAGCTGGCAGAGAAAGAGAAAAATCTGGCCTTGTTGCTGGACTCTGTAGCGAACGATAAAGCTGCCCTGATTGCGAAATCTCGCGATACCTTTATTCGTCTGCTGAACGCCACCCCGAACGGTGTGATCCGCAATTCCGACGTGGCAAAAGGTGTGGTCGAAACCTCCCTGAACGTCGGTGTGGTGACCATGACTGACAATAACGTAGAAATTCACTGCCTGATCCGTTCACTGATCGACAGCGGTAAAGACTACGTGGTGAGCATGCTGGATTCGCTGGGTAAACTAGCTGGCGCGAAAACCGAAGCGAAAGGCGCATATCCTGGCTGGCAGCCGGACGCTAATTCTCCGGTGATGCATCTGGTACGTGAAACCTATCAGCGTCTGTTCAACAAAACACCGAACATCCAGATTATCCACGCGGGCCTGGAATGTGGTCTGTTCAAAAAACCGTATCCGGAAATGGACATGGTTTCTATCGGGCCAACTATCACCGGTCCACACTCTCCGGATGAGCAAGTTCACATCGAAAGCGTAGGTCATTACTGGACACTGCTGACTGAACTGCTGAAAGAAATTCCGGCGAAGTAATTATTTGATTTGCTGCCGGATGGCGTTTAATCGCCTTCCGGCAGTTTCATCCTTCATTATCCTTCGATAAAAGCCATCCCTGTAAATGTCCGTCTCGGGTTGCCACGTTCAATCTGGTGATGGAACATTCGCCGCTGCGATTTCAGCACCGCGCTATTTTCCTGTTGCTGCTGCTCCAGCTTCCAGGCAATCAGCAATCGTGCCAGCCGCTTGTTAGCATGCTGACTACGCTCTGACTGAACCTTCACGCTAATACCGGATGCCAAATGCGTGGCGCGTACCGCCGAGTCGGTTTTATTGACATGTTGACCGCCCGGCCCCGACGAACGCAACGTCTCATAACGGATTGCATCCGATTGTTCCTGCTCATCAGCGGTAAAACGCCCAATGCCCAGAAACCAGTTTTTGCGCCCATGATGAGGCCGATACGGACTCGGACAAATCCACTGAATAGTGCCGCACCAGCTTTCGCTTAATGCCCATGCGTTATCGCCATCCAGAGAAACCAGGGCTGAACGCAGCGTGTCAGAGTAGCGGCCCGTTTCTGTTTCCAACACCGTTACCGCGACGTCTTGTCGGGCAGCTTCTTTAATTAGCCTGTCCAGCGCCTTTTTCACTGCGAGACAACATTCTTCCGGCCCCTGCGCTGAGGAGAGTTGTAGCAAGATCATCCTTTTTTCCCTCCACTGTTTTTGAGCGTTAGCACCGGACGCAGCCGCGCGACAGGAATAATTAAACCGGCCTGCACCAGACATTGCACCACGCTTTCAGCCGATTTATAGGCTTGTGGCGCTTCTTCAAAGATGAGTTGTTTATCGCGACAAATTACCCGACTGCCAAGTTCAGTACGCGAGAGTTGCGTCGCCGTGTATTTCGCTGCCAGACGCCCTTTACACTCGGTGCGCCCCCATTTACGCCCTGCCCCATGCGCCAGCGAGTGGAGCGTTTTTTCGTTCGCAACAGGCTGTACAATCCAGGAGTAATCACCACGTGAACCGGGAATAATCACCAGACCGTTGTCATCCGGCGTGGCACCTTTACGATGCAACCAGCCCTGTTGATCGCCGATTTGACACGCGCTAACAAAGTTATGCGCCACATCCAGAACCGGACTTCCCGTGGCCTTAACTTGTTGCATTATGCGCAAAGCGATCATCTGGCGATTAATACACGCAAACGCCAGCGCATCGTCATGTTCCGCAATATACCGTAGCGCGTCGTCACTGCCTTGAGGCAAACCATGATGCGAGAACGAGGCAATATGCCGCTGTAAAATAGACTGCCCCACCCCCCGCGAGCCGCTATGAACCAACAGTTGCAGATGTTGTGCATCCAGACCTGCCAGTGCAAACAGTTCAGCGTTGATGATTTGATCAACTTGTTGCAGTTCAGCGAAATGATTGCCGCCACCGATAGAGCCAAGCGAGCTGCGCCACGGATGCTGTGCAAATGCTGACGGCAGGTTTTCCTCCAGCCAGCTTTCTTCAGCAACGTCATCCAGATCTGATAATCGCTTTTCAAACTTATCGGCGTTGTATTTGCGAGTGAGAATATCTGTTTGCCATAGCGCCATACCGCAGCCGATATCATTGCCGACCAGTGCCGGATAAAAACGACCAACAGAGAAGAACGCTGCGCCAATCGGATAGCCGCGTCCGGGATGTAAATCTGGCATCCCCACTACGCGCTGCATGTTGGGTAAATTTGCCGTGGTGTGTAATTGTTGGATCGCTAAACTCTCGATCCACAGGTCATCAGATGCGATGGTAAATACCGCATCGGATAAGGGACGAATATAATTGCCCATATACCATTCCGTAAATAGACTCGTCATACTTCAAGTTGCATGTGTTGCGACTTGAATTATTGAGAGTAACAATTAAAAAATCAGGAAATGGCAGACGAATCCAGGGCAAGAAAAAAAGAATTAATCCTGGAAAGGTCTGCAAAGAGTCATTGATAAAGGATTTGTCATGATTTACCTCCTTGCAGTTTGTGGAATAAGAAAACGCGCACATACTAGGCTTGCGTTATTTTCATTGCAAGCTGGATTTAATGTTGCTGTTTATAACGCATATAAAAATTAATAAACCACTCTCCCCGACATTCAACGCGTTGCTGCTTAACTGTCTGAAAACCATAACGTTCAAAAAAGGGTTTTGCGGTTATGCTTGCGTCCACCGTAAGTTCGGATTCAGACTTAATCAAAGGTTTTAACAAAGCGCTGGCAACCCCACGGCGGGTGTATTCAGGGTCAACAAATAACATATCGATATAGTGTTCAACGCAGGTAATAAAGCCGACCAGTTTTGCATTAATGACTGCAACCCGCACTTGTGATTTCGCGAGTTTCTCCTTCCAGCGAGATTCGTCAATCTGCGCCCAGGCGGCAATTTGTTGTGGTGAATAATGCTGACTGGCAGTCATCGTAACCGCTCTAATGAAAATAGCGCATAGTTGCTGAAAATCGCCAGGCTGATAGTCTCTTATTTGTATGTTATTCATAATCCCAGCACCAGTTGTCTTTCCATTTGCGGGTCAAGCAACGTCACATGCAGCCCCACCAGTCGCACACCGCGCCCGCCGCGGCGTTCATCCCAGGTTTTACGCGCGGTGGCGATTAAGTCAGCTTTATTCAGCCGCGGCCAGACGTGCTCCTGAGTGGTTTGCTGAAAATCGTCGAACTTTAATTTCACCCCCTGGCGAGCAATCAGTAAATCAGGTTTCACCTTTGCCAGACGGCGTTCAAGTTCCGGATACAGCCGCTCGATAATCGCTTCACATTCAGACCAGTGGTGGATATCTTCCGCCATCGTGCGTTCCACGCCGACGGATTTTCGCAACCGTTCGCTGTTAACGTCGCGCTCGTCAATCCCCTGACTACGCTCCCACAAAATGCGGCCAAATTTGCCAAAGCGTTTAAGCAGCATCACCAGATCACACTTTTGTACATCACCGCAGGTTCGTAGCACCATCGCTTCCAGTTTTGCCGCCGAGACTTTGCCGACGCCGGGGATTTTTGCCAGTGGTAAGGTTTGTAAAAATGCCGGAACTTCTGCCGGCGTAATCACAAACTGACCGTTGGGTTTATTCATGTCGGAGGCGATTTTGGCGAGAAACTTTACTGGTGCCACGCCCGCAGATGCCGTCAGTTGCAGCTCGTTGAAAATCGTCTGGCGGATTTCCTGGGCGATGA
>NZ_CAOLGM010000067.1:11739-23610 GCF_948475835.1 uncultured Escherichia sp.
AACCGTGGCAATGGACGCTATCGGTGACATCGAGATAGGCTTCATCCAGTGACAACGGTTCAATGCGCGAGGTGTAGCGCGAGAAAATTTCGCGAATATGATTTGAGGCTTCTTTGTAGGCGTCAAAGCGCCCCGGAAGCAAGGTGAGATGCGGGCATAATTTGAGCGCCATCCCTGTCGGCATAGCGCTACGTACGCCAAATTTACGCGCGGGATAATTGGCGGTGCTGATCACCCCCCGACGTTCGCGGCTGCCGCCAATAGCAATAGGGATATCGCGCAGGGCGGGATTGTCGCGCATCTCCACCGCTGCGAAAAAGCAGTCCATATCCACATGAATGATTTTACGCATTGCTCACCTCTCAACACTGGTAAAGTATACAGTGATTTCAGGGTTTGAGAAATGCGTAAAGATTCAGCATCTAGCGCGTTCGCTGTGAAAGCACCTGCTGCTTATCCAGCTTTTGCACCAGCGGCTGCACCACTTTATCCCCATGCTGACCAAAGTATTGATACAGCGTATCGGACGCACTTTTGGTCAGCACCATAATCTCAATGCGCCGGTTGCCCGCGCTTTGCGGATTTTTCGCGTCCAGCAGCATCTGGTCCGCCATTGCGCTTACCTGCATCACTTTATCTTCCGGCATTCCGGCCTCTTCCAGCACCCGACGAGCTGAAAGCGCGCGATCGCCCGAAAGGTTCCAGTTGTTGTAGATATTGTTTTTGTAGGCCATCGCATCGGTATGCCCGGTAATAATAATTTTGTTATCGAGCGAGTCGAAAACTGGCGCGAGCTCCACCAGCAGCCTTTTAAAGAACGGCATAATCTGCGCGCTGCCGCGTTCGAACATATTGCGATTCTGGTCGTCTTTAATCAGCACGCGTAATCCCTGCGGGACAATCTCCATCTCCAGATTCGCTTCCATATGCGCATCACGGGCAATGGTGTTGATACTGGTTGCCAGCTCGCCAAGCTCGGTGGCGGATTTCTTCTTCAGCAGCACCGTTTTCTCATTGACGTCACGCGCTTTTTTCTCCGTCTCTTCCGGCACCGCCACGGTGGCAGGTTTTGGCGGATGAGACGGGCTGATTTTATTTAACGGCGACAGCCCACCACCGTTAAAAATCGACTGCCCGTGCAGCGCGGCGATAATGCTTTCACGCTCGGATTTACTGACGCTGTTGACAATCAACTTTATTGTCGTCACCAAAGGGGCCGAGCGTATTTCCGAGGTTTCAGCCCGCTTTACCCTGGATGCGATGCCCGGTAAGCAGATGGCGATTGACGCCGATCTTAATGCCGGGTTGATCAATCAGGCGCAGGCACAAACCCGACGTAAAGATGTTGCCAGCGAGGCCGATTTCTACGGCGCGATGGACGGGGCATCGAAATTTGTGCGCGGGGATGCTATCGCCGGGATGATGATTCTGGCGATCAACCTGATCGGCGGCGTCTGTATCGGGATCTTCAAATACAACCTGAGCGCCGACGCCGCCTTCCAGCAGTATGTGCTGATGACCATCGGCGACGGGCTGGTGGCGCAAATCCCTTCCCTGCTACTCTCCACCGCGGCGGCGATTATCGTCACCCGCGTCAGCGACAACGGCGATATCGCCCATGACGTGCGTCACCAGTTGCTGGCAAGCCCATCGGTGCTCTACACCGCTACCGGAATTATGTTCGTACTGGCGGTAGTGCCTGGAATGCCACATCTGCCGTTTTTGCTGTTCAGCGCCCTGCTTGGCTTTACCGGCTGGCGGATGAGCAAACGCCCGCAGGCGGCGGAAGCGGAAGAGAAAAGTCTCGAAACGCTGACCCGCACCATCACCGAAACCAGCGAGCAACAGGTCAGTTGGGAAACCATTCCGCTGATCGAGCCCATCAGCTTAAGCCTCGGCTACAAGCTGGTGGCGCTGGTGGACAAAGCCCAGGGCAACCCGCTCACCCAGCGTATTCGCGGCGTGCGACAGGTGATATCCGACGGCAACGGCGTGCTGCTGCCGGAGATCCGCATTCGGGAAAACTTCCGCCTTAAGCCCAGCCAGTACGCTATTTTCATCAACGGCATTAAGGCTGATGAAGCGGATATTCCGGCGGATAAACTGATGGCGCTGCCCTCCAGCGAAACCTACGGCGAGATAGACGGCGTGCTGGGGAACGACCCGGCGTACGGGATGCCGGTGACCTGGATCCAGCCTGCGCAGAAAGCGAAGGCGCTGAATATGGGGTATCAGGTGATCGACAGCGCCAGCGTGATTGCTACCCATGTAAATAAGATTGTGCGCAGCTATATTCCTGATTTATTTAACTATGACGATATTACGCAGTTGCATAACCGTTTGGCGTCGATGGCACCGCGCCTGGCGGAGGATTTAAGCGCGGTGCTCAATTACAGCCAGTTGCTGAAAGTGTACCGGGCGCTGCTGACCGAAGGCGTTTCCCTGCGCGATATCGTCACCATCGCCACCGTGCTGGTCGCCAGTAGCGCGGTGACCAAAGATCATATTCTGCTGGCAGCCGATGTGCGCCTGGCGCTGCGGCGCAGCATTACCCATCCGTTCGTTCGCAAGCAGGAGCTGACGGTGTATACCCTGAATAATGAGCTGGAAAATCTGCTGACTAACCTAGTGAATCAGGCGCAACAGGGCGGTAAAGTGATGCTCGACAGCGTGCCAGTGGACCCGAATATGCTCAACCAGTTCCAGAGTACGATGCCACAGGTGAAAGAGCAGATGAAAGCGGCGGGGAAAGACCCGGTGCTGCTGGTGCCACCGCAGCTGCGCCCTTTGCTGGCGCGTTATGCAAGGTTGTTTGCGCCGGGGCTGCATGTGCTGTCGTATAACGAAGTGCCGGATGAGCTGGAGTTGAAGATTATGGGGGCGTTGAGTTGATGGGGGATTCTTTTCCATGCTTTGCAGCACCTGACACCATTAATTGACGTCACACTGCAAAGAGACTACGATGACACCATACAATGACGTCATGGATTGATAGTATGATTAAGGTCAGCGCGCTAGGTTCTCGTCATAGAAAAACATTCGACGATGTAATGACGGAGCCGCCAAAATCTGGAATTAAATGGGATGATGTTGTTGCACTCATTAAAGCTGTGGGTGGAACAATAAAAAATAACAACGGCTCCAGACGAAAATTTCAGATTGGAACGACCAAATTCAGCACACATGAGCCACATCCAAAGAATGTGATGGATAAAGGCGCAGTAGCAGGTCTTAAGGAGTGGTTTGTTAACTGTGTAGGGGTAGATTATGAATAAAGCATCGAACATTATCACAATTAAAGGTCAACCAGCCGCAGTGACATTTGAAGCCGATATCAACGCATTTCGCGGCAAGTTCCTCAATGTAAACGGTTATTGTGACTTTGTAGCCACAAGTATTGAGGCATTATATCGTGAAGGCGAAAGCGCGCTGGATGAGTGGATGGCGGATTGTGAAGAGGACGGTATTGCCCCTTTTCGTGAAGAAGAAGAGCAAAAACGCCTGACGCTTCGTGTTCCTCATCACATTGATTCGCGGCTGACCATCGTCGCCAGACAACATTCCATTTCAAAAAACCAGCTCATTGTTGATGTCTTAGAACGTGAGTTTTCAGCCCAGATGTAAACAGGTCGGATGCCGCGTGGCATCCGACCTTTTGCCAGTTCGTCAATATTACCCATTTACAAAATCGTCTCTTCCGTCAATATCCGCCGCGCGCCTAAAAAGTGATCCTGCCAGAAAGGTTCAGCTAACCGACTTACCCGAATGGTTTCCCCGGTGCGCGGTGACTCAATAAACTGACCGTCGCCCAGATACACCCCCATATGGTCGGCAATCTCGCGGCTGTGGATATGGAAAAATAGCAAATCTCCCCGGCGCAGGTCGTTATTCGCCACAATGGTTGCCCGGCGATAGTGATACATCTCATTAGCCGTGCGTGGGAGTTTCGCCTCAAGGATCTTGTTGTAGGCATAAAAAACTAACCCGCTACAGTCGAAGCCTTGATCGGGCCGCGTACCGCCCCAGACGTAAGGCTTGCCAAGCTGTTGCTCCAGACGGTGAATCGCCACTTCGGTGATGTTATGCAGATGGTCGCTGCTTAAGAAATGGTTGTTTTCCGCCAGCGCCTGCCAGCGTCTGTCACTCGCCTTGAGCGGCGCAGGAAACCATTCTGGATGCTGTTTTATCTGTTCGCGGTTGTGCTGGCGTAGCGCCCTTCTGCTTTCGGCATTGCCTTCCACAATATAGCTGGCCTGTTTTTTCAGATGGGTTTGGTACTGTTTTAATAAACGCGCACGATTTTGCATCCGCTGGCGGGCGGCGTAGCTGAAAGTGATATGTGATGTGGTGGCGCTGGCAAATGAAGAAAACGGCAAGCAAAGCAACAGTAATCCCGACAACACAAAAGAGGGAATCGACGGCAAGGACATACTCAATAATGGCTGATCATGCATTGATGTTGCAGTGTATCCCGGCCCGTACCTGAACAAACTTAATAAACCATTATTATAAAATTAATAAATATATTTCAGTTAATTATGTAAAAACATCCGTTTATTAAATTACTCATGGATTGTCGCTGTTGCTCATTTGAGCTACAATTCAAGCTGAATAAATATACAGCACAGGAGATACCCCAATGGCTGCTAACGCATTTGTTCGCGCCCGAATCGATGAAGATCTGAAGAATCAGGCGGCGGACGTACTGGCCGGGATGGGGCTGACCATCTCTGACCTGGTTCGCATAACCCTCACAAAGGGCGCGCGTGAAAAGGCATTGCCGTTTGATTTACGCGAGCCTAATCAATTAACCATTCAATCAATCAAAAACAGCGAAGCTGGCGTTGATGTTCATAAGGCCAAAGACGCCGATGATTTATTTGATAAATTAGGAATTTAAATATGATTCAAAGGGATATTGAATACTCGGGACAATTTTCAAAGGATGTAAAAGTTGCACAAAAGCGTCATAAGGATATGAATAAATTGAAATATCTTATGACGCTTCTTATCAATAATACTTTACCGCTTCCAGCTGTTTATAAAGACCACCCGCTGCAAGGTTCATGGAAAGGTTATCGCGATGCTCATGTCGAACCGGACTGGATCCTGATTTACAAACTTACCGATAAACTTTTACGATTTGAGAGAACTGGAACTCACGCGGCGCTCTTTGGGTAAAGCACGCTGCCGATGAAATTTGTAAACCCTGCGCCGACAGGCTTGCGTAAAACTCTTTTGGTGATAATGTGAGCCTTCCAAATCCAGACTATTCCGATTTGGGATCTATTTTGCCGTCCTGGCGTGTGTAACCGTTTTATCAAGGAATAAGCAGTATGCGTAAAATCGCATTAATTCTTGCGATGTTGTTGATCCCGTGCGTTTCGTTTGCCGGTTTGCTGGGCAGCAGTAGCTCGACCACGCCAGTGAGCAAAGAGTATAAGCAGCAGTTGATGGGATCCCCTGTCTACATCCAGATCTTCAAGGAAGAACGTACGCTCGATCTCTACGTCAAAATGGGCGAGCAATATCAGCTGCTCGACAGTTATAAAATCTGTAAATATTCCGGCGGCTTAGGGCCAAAACAGCGTCAGGGCGATTTCAAAAGCCCGGAAGGGTTTTATAGCGTCCAGCGTAATCAGTTAAAACCAGACAGCCGTTACTACAAAGCGATTAATATTGGTTTCCCCAATGCCTATGACCGTGCGCATGGTTATGAAGGGAAATACCTGATGATCCACGGCGATTGTGTTTCCATCGGCTGCTACGCAATGACCAATCAGGGTATTGATGAGATCTTCCAGTTCGTTACTGGTGCGCTGGTGTTTGGTCAGCCGAGCGTGCAAGTGAGTATTTACCCGTTCCGCATGACCGACGCCAATATGAAGCGCCATAAATATTCCAACTTTAAGGACTTCTGGGAGCAACTGAAGCCGGGTTACGACTACTTTGAGCAAACCCGTAAGCCACCGACCGTTTCTGTGGTCAATGGTCGTTACGTGGTCAGCAAGCCGTTAAGCCACGAAGTTGTGCAGCCACAACTGGCATCAAACTACACGCTCCCCGAGGCAAAATAAGCGCCATTCGCCTGGCATAATCTTTTGCCAGGTTTCATTGCCCGTCAGCGGCTGTGTTGCAATCACCGTGACCACATCATTCGGTGTGGTCTGCGAGCTGAAGTCGATTTCCACATCCTGATCCAGCAGCGTTGCCACGCCAAACGGCGCGCGGCGGGTGATCCAGTGTAAATTAGTCGAGCAATACGCCATCACATAGCGCCCGTCAGAAAGCAGCATGTTGAAAACGCCCTTCTGCCGCAGTTCATCCGCCAGTGAGGCGATATATTTAAACACTGCCGCCATGTTGCCCGGTGTGCGCGGGTAACGCTGCGTTAATTTATGCAGGAGCCAGCAGAAGGCTTTTTCGCTATCGGTTTCACCGACCGGGCGGAAGTTGCCGGTTTCCAGTGATTTGTAGCCCGTCAGTTGTCCGTTATGGGCATAAGTCCAGTTACGCCCCCATAACTCGCGGGTAAATGGGTGAGTATTTTCCAGCGCCACCTCGCCCCGATTAGCCTGGCGAATATGAGCCACCACCGAACAGGATTTTATCGGGTAGTCCTGGACAAGTTTGGCGATGGGGGAATTAAAGCTGGGTTGTGGATCTTTAAATGTGCGACAGCCTTTACCTTCGTAAAAGGTAATGCCCCAGCCATCTTTATGTGGCCCGGTTCCACCACCACGCTGTACAAGTCCGGTGAAACTAAAGCAGATATCGGTAGGGACGTTGGCGCTCATCCCGAGCAATTCGCACATGGGTAACCTCCACAACAGCGGGAGCGCATGGCCCCCGGCGAAGATTGATTTAAGAATTTTCAGGTCGGATGCGGCGTAAACGAATTATTCGGCCTACGGTTCGGGTACAGATTTGTAGGCATGATAAGACGCGTCAGCATCGCATCAGGCATCAGCGCACAAGTGCCGGATGCGGCGTAAACGCCTTATCCGGCCTACGCCAGACTTACTTAACCATCTCTTTTTCAATTAACTGGATCAGGATATGGATCACTTTAATGTGAATCTCCTGAATGCGGTCGGCATAACCAAAGTGCGGTACGCGAATTTCGATATCCGCCGTGCCAGCCATTTTGCCGCCGTCTTTACCGGTCAGGGTGATCACTTTCATCCCCTTCTCACGCGCCGCTGCGATCGCTTTGATCACGTTTGCAGAGTTACCGGAGGTGGAGATCCCCAGCAGTACATCGCCTTCGCGACCTACCGCTTCAACGTAGCGGGAGAAAATATCATTGAAACCGAAATCATTACCGACGCAGGAAATATGACTAACGTCAGAAATAGCAATCGCCGGGTAGCCCGGACGGTTTTCACGGTAGCGACCGGTCAACTCTTCGGCAAAGTGCATAGCGTCGCAATGGGAACCGCCGTTGCCGCAGGAAAGCACTTTGCCACCGGCTTTAAAGCTGTCTGCTAACAGGACCGCCGCGCGCTGAATGGCGTGAATATTGGCGTCATCTTTTAAAAAGTTAGCCAGCGTTTCCGCCGCTTCGTTCAGTTCGTTACGAATAAGATCCTGGTACATGAGGATATCCTTCAGCATAAATGTAATAGACAAAATGCAGTGTACCGGATACCGCCAAAAGCGAGAAGTACGGGCAGGTGCTATGACCAGGACTTTTTGACCTGAAGTGCGGATAAAAACAGCAACAATGTGAGCTTTGTTGTAATTATATTGTAAACACATTGCTAAATGTTTTTACATCCACTACAACCATATCATCACAAGTGGTCAGACCTCCTACAAGTAAGGGGCTTTTCGTTATGATGATTTTGAGTATTCTCGCTACGGTTGTCCTGCTCGGCGCGTTGTTCTATCACCGCGTGAGCTTATTTATCAGCAGTCTGATTTTGCTCGCCTGGACAGCCGCCCTCGGCGTTGCTGGTCTGTGGTCGGCGTGGGTACTGGTGCCTCTGGCCATTATCCTCGTGCCATTTAACTTTGCGCCTATGCGTAAGTCGATGATTTCCGCGCCGGTATTTCGCGGTTTCCGTAAGGTGATGCCGCCGATGTCGCGCACTGAGAAAGAAGCGATTGATGCGGGCACCACCTGGTGGGAGGGCGACTTGTTCCAGGGCAAGCCGGACTGGAAAAAGCTGCATAACTATCCGCAGCCGCGCCTGACCGCCGAAGAGCAAGCGTTTCTCGCCGGCCCGGTAGAAGAAGCCTGCCGGATGGCGAATGATTTCCAGATTACTCATGAGCTGGCGGATCTGCCGCCGGAGTTGTGGGCGTACCTTAAAGAGCATCGCTTCTTCGCGATGATTATCAAAAAAGAGTACGGCGGACTGGAGTTCTCAGCTTATGCCCAGTCTCGCGTGCTGCAAAAACTCTCCGGCGTGAGCGGGATCCTGGCTATTACCGTCGGCGTGCCGAACTCATTAGGCCCGGGCGAGCTGCTGCAACATTACGGCACTGACGAGCAGAAAGATCACTATCTGCCGCGTCTGGCGCGTGGTCAGGAGATCCCTTGCTTTGCACTGACAAGCCCGGAAGCGGGTTCCGATGCGGGCGCGATTCCGGACACCGGGATTGTCTGCATGGGCGAATGGCAGGGCCAGCAGGTGCTGGGGATGCGTCTGACCTGGAACAAACGCTATATTACGCTGGCACCGATTGCGACTGTGCTTGGGCTGGCGTTTAAACTCTCCGACCCGGAAAAGCTGCTGGGTGGCGCAGAAGATTTAGGTATTACCTGTGCGCTGATCCCGACCACCACGCCGGGCGTGGAAATTGGTCGTCGCCACTTCCCGCTGAACGTACCGTTCCAGAACGGACCGACGCGCGGTAAAGATGTCTTCGTACCGATCGATTACATCATCGGGGGGCCGAAAATGGCCGGGCAAGGCTGGCGGATGCTGGTGGAGTGCCTCTCGGTAGGCCGCGGCATCACCCTGCCTTCCAACTCAACCGGCGGCGTGAAATCGGTAGCGCTGGCAACGGGCGCGTATGCTCACATTCGCCGTCAGTTCAAAATCTCTATCGGTAAGATGGAAGGGATTGAAGAGCCGCTGGCGCGTATTGCCGGTAATGCCTACGTGATGGATGCTGCGGCATCGCTGATTACCTACGGCATTATGCTCGGCGAAAAACCTGCCGTGCTGTCGGCTATCGTTAAGTATCACTGTACCCACCGCGGGCAGCAGTCGATTATTGATGCGATGGATATCACTGGTGGCAAAGGCATTATGCTCGGGCAAAGCAACTTCCTGGCGCGTGCTTACCAGGGCGCACCGATTGCCATCACCGTTGAAGGGGCTAACATTCTGACCCGCAGCATGATGATCTTCGGACAAGGGGCGATTCGTTGCCATCCGTACGTGCTGGAAGAGATGGAAGCGGCGAAGAACAATGACGTCAACGCGTTCGATAAACTGTTGTTCAAACATATCGGTCACGTCGGTAGCAACAAAGTTCGCAGCTTCTGGCTGGGCCTGACGCGCGGTTTAACCAGCAGCACGCCAACCGGCGATGCCACTAAACGCTACTATCAGCACCTGAACCGCCTGAGCGCCAACCTCGCCCTGCTTTCTGATGTCTCGATGGCAGTGCTGGGCGGCAGCCTGAAACGTCGCGAGCGCATCTCGGCCCGTCTGGGGGATATTTTAAGCCAGCTCTACCTCGCCTCTGCCGTGCTGAAGCGTTATGACGACGAAGGCCGTAATGAAGCCGACCTGCCGCTGGTGCACTGGGGCGTACAAGATGCGCTGTATCAGGCTGAACAGGCGATGGATGATTTACTGCAAAACTTCCCGAACCGCGTGGTTGCCGGGCTGCTGAATGTGGTGATCTTCCCGACCGGACGTCATTATCTGGCACCTTCTGACAAGCTGGATCATAAAGTGGCGAAGATTTTACAAGTGCCGAACGCCACCCGTTCCCGCATTGGTCGCGGTCAGTACCTGACGCCGAGCGAGCATAATCCGGTTGGCTTGCTGGAAGAGGCGCTGGTGGATGTGATTGCCGCCGACCCAATTCATCAGCGGATCTGTAAAGAGCTGGGTAAAAACCTGCCGTTTACCCGTCTGGATGAACTGGCGCACAACGCGCTGGCGAAGGGGCTGATTGATAAAGATGAAGCCGCTATTCTGGTGAAAGCTGAAGAAAGCCGTCTGCGCAGTATTAACGTTGATGACTTTGATCCGGAAGAGCTGGCGACGAAGCCGGTAAAGTTGCCGGAGAAAGTGCGGAAAGTTGAAGCCGCGTAAATGAATAACGGAGCCGAAAGGCTCCGTTTCTTTATCCGCTAATTATTTAAAATTAAAGCCATCCGGATGGTTTTCCAGGCTGCCGGTCAACGCCGCGAACAACACCGTTTTACCATCAATCGAAAGCGCATCGTTCACATTCAGCCAGGTGAGTTTCTCTTGCGACGTTTTCTCATCAATAGTCGAGAACAGCCCCGTCATCTGATTAGATTTCTCGGACCACATCACAGCGATACGTTGCGAGCCACAGTCATGCGGTTTGCACGCGCTCATCACCTGATACGTCTCATCTCCCAACGTTACGGTTTGTGCGGGAGTATAAGTACCGCCTTTCATCACCCAGGCAGGCAGCTTATGCCCTTGTACCATCTGATTAAATGCAGCTTTGGTGGTTTCGCCCTTTGCAAGGCTGCTAATGGTTAAATCATCCTGCGCCATTGCACTGGTGGCGATGACCAGAGCGGCGACTGTCGTTATTGCCTTAAACATCATTCCTCCCGAGCTTATCCTGCCCATGTTATTAACCTTCTAAAGCCTGGCGATAACACGATAATTTGCAAATCAGATATTTCCAATATCAGCATTTGTTATCAATTTATTCTGCGCTAAGGCAACTGCCTGATAAGGTGTTAAAGTTATAAAACCCTTCGCATAAAGGAGTTGTACACCGTGCCTGGTTTGAAGATTACGCTTTTGCAGCAACCACTGGTGTGGATGGATGGCCCTGCCAACCTGCGTCATTTTGATCGTCAACTGGAAGGTATTACCGGGCGCGATGTGATCGTTCTACCGGAGATGTTTACCAGCGGCTTTGCCATGGAAGCGGCAGCTTCGTCGCTAGCACAAGATGACGTAGTGAACTGGATGACAGCTAAGGCGCAGCAGTGCAATGCGCTGATTGCAGGCAGTGTTGCATTACAAACGGAGTCTGGTTCGGTTAACCGCTTTTTGCTGGTTGAGCCGGGCGGCACGGTACATTTTTATGATAAGCGTCATCTGTTCCGCATGGCAGATGAGCATCTACATTATAAAGCGGGCAATGCGCGAGTGATTGTGGAATGGCGCGGCTGGCGTATTTTGCCGTTGGTGTGCTACGACTTACGTTTTCCGGTGTGGTCGCGCAATCTCAACGATTATGACCTCGCCATCTACGTTGCCAACTGGCCTGCTCCGCGCTCTCTGCACTGGCAGGCATTGCTGACGGCCCGCGCGATTGAGAATCAGGCGTATGTGGCGGGATGCAATCGCGTCGGCAGCGATGGCAACGGCTGCCATTATCGCGGTGACGGCCGGGTGATTAACCCGCAGGGCGAGATTATCGCTACTGCCGACGCGCATCAGGCAACGCGCATTGATGCGGAGCTGTCGATGGTGGCATTGCGGGAATATAGAGAAAAGTTTCCGGCATGGCAGGATGCGGATGAGTTTAGGTTGCGGTGAGTGGGGGTTGTGTTTAAGGCTGGGGGAGAGTCGGGGTAAGACTACGAAAGCCCGCTCTCCGCAAGGACTGACGCCAGATAGTTTCTGTCCATAGCTGCTTTTCGCATCTTACGTCTTAACCCTGCCTTGAATACCTTATCATTCGTCA
>NZ_CAOLGM010000068.1:0-23504 GCF_948475835.1 uncultured Escherichia sp.
GCGCTGGTGCACCATCACCAACGGATCTGTTGCACCATGCAAGGTATGACAAATTAATGGATGCGTTTCGTGGCGTTGGCTATAACGTCACCACGACAGATGAACTTCGTCATGCTTTAACCACCGGTATTCAGTCGCGCAAACCGACCATTATTAATGTGGTCATCGACCCTGCAGCAGGAACTGAAAGTGGCCATATTACCAAACTTAACCCAAAACAAGTCGCTGGTAATTAAATACTGACATCGTCTCCTCTTGCCAACTCATTATGCGATGGTGAGGGGACCCTTATCGGAAATACTATTATGCTAACATTTTTTATTGGCGATTTATTGCCTATTATCGTAATCATGCTGTTGGGTTATTTTAGCGGCAGACGAGAAACATTTTCAGAAGATCAAGCTCGGGCATTTAATAAACTGGTATTAAACTACGCGCTTCCTGCGGCTCTATTTGTATCTATTACTCGGGCAAACAGGGAAATGATTTTTGCGGACACTCGTCTGACCCTTGTATCACTTGTGGTTATTGTCGGATGTTTCTTTTTCTCCTGGTTCGGTTGCTACAAATTTTTTAAACGTACCCATGCAGAAGCAGCTGTATGTGCATTAATTGCAGGTTCACCTACCATTGGATTCCTGGGGTTTGCAGTTCTCGATCCTATTTATGGTGATTCCGTATCAACAGGTTTAGTGGTAGCAATTATTTCTATTATTGTTAACGCAATTACTATTCCTATTGGTCTGTATTTGCTGAATCCTTCCTCAGGAGCGGATGGTAAGAAGAATAGTAATCTGAGCGCATTAATTTCTGCGGCAAAGGAGCCAGTAGTATGGGCACCTGTTCTGGCAACGATCCTGGTGTTGGTTGGGGTAAAAATTCCGGCAGCATGGGACCCAACCTTTAATCTGATTGCGAAGGCTAACTCAGGGGTAGCGGTATTCGCTGCGGGGTTGACTCTGGCTGCACATAAATTCGAGTTCAGTGCCGAAATTGCTTATAACACCTTCCTGAAGCTGATTCTGATGCCACTGGCACTGCTACTCGTTGGTATGGCATGTCATTTGAACAGCGAACATCTGCAGATGATGGTACTGGCAGGCGCATTACCGCCGGCATTCTCCGGAATCATTATTGCCAGCCGGTTTAATGTCTACACCCGTACTGGTACAGCGTCATTGGCTGTGAGCGTACTGGGCTTTGTCGTCACGGCTCCCTTGTGGATTTATGTCAGTCGACTGGTTTCATAATTAATCATGTTATTGATTTTACATAAATGCCGAAGTGTCTTTTCACCTTCGGCTTTTTTCAAGGCATAAGCAAATGACAAATAATGAAAGCAAAGGGCCGTTTGAAGGCTTATTAGTTATCGATATGACACATGTCCTTAATGGACCTTTCGGAACTCAACTTCTTTGTAATATGGGCGCAAGGGTAATTAAAGTTGAGCCACCAGGTCATGGTGATGATACCCGCACATTTGGTCCCTATGTGGATGGACAGTCACTCTATTACAGTTTTATTAATCATGGCAAAGAGAGTGTGGTTCTTGATTTAAAGAATGATCACGATAAAAGTATATTTATAAATATGCTCAAACAAGCTGATGTATTAGCTGAGAATTTTCGCCCAGGTACAATGGAAAAACTGGGGTTTTCATGGGAAACGCTTCAAGAAATCAACCCGCGCCTCATATATGCTTCATCGTCAGGTTTCGGACATACCGGTCCGCTAAAAGATGCTCCTGCCTACGATACCATCATTCAGGCAATGAGCGGGATAATGATGGAAACAGGATATCCTGATGCTCCGCCAGTGCGCGTTGGTACATCTCTTGCGGATCTATGCGGCGGTGTCTATTTATTCAGCGGAATAGTGAGTGCACTTTATGGCCGCGAAAAGAGCCAGAGAGGGGCGCATGTCGATATAGCGATGTTTGATGCCACGCTGAGTTTTCTGGAGCATGGTCTGATGGCATATATCGCGACAGGGAAGTCACCACAACGTCTGGGAAATCGCCATCCCTACATGGCACCTTTTGATGTTTTCAATACTCAGGATAAGCCGATTACGATTTGTTGTGGTAATGACAAGCTTTTTTCTGCGTTATGCCAGGCACTGGAGCTTACGGAACTGGTTAATGATCCCCGATTTAGCAGCAATATTTTACGCGTACAAAACCAGGCTATTCTTAAACAATATATTGAGCGGACGTTAAAAACGCAGGCAGCTGAAGTTTGGTTAGCCAGAATACATGAAGTTGGTGTACCCGTCGCGCCGTTATTAAGTGTGGCTGAGGCCATTAAATTGCCACAAACTCAGGCAAGAAATATGTTGATTGAAGCCGGGGGAATAATGATGCCGGGTAATCCGATAAAAATCAGCGGCTGCGCGGACCCGCATGTTATGCCGGGAGCGGCAACGCTCGACCAGCATGGGGAACAAATTCGCCAGGAGTTCTCATCATAAATGTAAGATGTGCTGGTAAATAGCTCCCACATTTGAACATTGTGGGAGCCGCTATTTAGTCATTTTTCTGACAGAAAACAGCAATCTCCTGGTCCAGCTCTGCAATGTGTTCTTTTACAGAGTTCAGCAACTGAAGAATTTCAGGCTTACTGTCATCTGAAACAGGTGTTATTTCTAACTGATGGCTAATATTAATCAACTTTTGCAAATTCAGGATGTTAGCCGCACCGTGGATGCGATGAATACACTGATGGAAAGTTCTGTTATCGCCAGCTTCTAGTGCTTGAAACGCAGCGGGTAGATCTTTATGCGTTTCATGCTGGAAAGTCATGAGAATCTCCTGCATCAGTTGTAGATCGTTCGCCGTATTATTTTTCAGGGCTTCGATATCAAGGTGGCGATACTGAGGTGCAATATGCGCAACCTGGTGTAACTGACTTAAATGTGTTTTCAGTACATCCAGGGTCAACGGTTTGAACAAACATAAGTTCATGCCGCAACTTAACCCTTTTTCACGTTCGTTAGCCTGTGCGTTGGCTGTAAGCCCCCAGATGGGTAAGGAAGAATTTTGCTCACGGAGTTTGCGAGTCAACTCAAAACCATCCATATTCGGCATATTAACGTCAGTAATAAGCAGATCATAATGTTGCATACTGACTTTGTGTAGCGCTTGCACACCATCAGTGGCTTCATCAACATCATATCCTAATAGATTTAGCTGGCGTTTGAGTAATAGCCTGTTGGTCGGATGATCATCCGCGATTAATATGCTCAACTTTTCAGGTAGTGTGATGGGGTGTTCTGCTTTTGCCTCGACAGTCGCCACTTGCTGGCTAATTTCTACCGGGATTGTGATCGTAAATGTTGTTCCTATGCCTGGATGACTTTCTAATGACAAATCGCCCTGCATATTTTTAATTAATTCTTTGCAGATCATTAAGCCTAAGCCAGATCCTGTTTGCTGGCGACCTGCACTTGTTTGGCTGTAGCGTTTAAAGAGTTGTTGTTGTTCTTCCTGCGATAATCCACTTCCAGAATCCATAATCGTCATTTTGATAACAGCGTGGTTGTCATCAATGTGAACCAGGGAGGTCGTAATTTTTACTGCCCCCTCGGTGGTAAATTTGAGAGCATTGCTCAGTAAATTTGATAAGACCTGCTTAAACGCCTGAGGGTCGATCTTAACCAGGTAATGATCAGGAAATGTACTGCTGCAACTTAATGCGATCGATTTGCTTGCAGCAATCGCACCGAAAGAGTGACAAGTGTTCTGGACTAAAGTAGGGATATCGACCCATTGTGGTTGAAGTTGATAGTTACCCGATTCAATTTTGTCGACATCAAGGATTTCACCAATTAAGCCGAGGAGTGATTGTCCGGTGGCGTAGGCAAGTGAAATCGCCTCCACCCGTTGCTCCTTGCTAAGACCAGAACCCGACAGAAGTTCCAGGAAGCCCATAATAGAGCTTATTGGTGTTCTTATTTCGTGACTCATCGTTGCCAGAAACTGACTTTTTGCTACGGTAGCCTTTATCGCTTTATTTTTTTCTACCTCGAGTGCATTAATTAGATCACGCGTTTCAGTAATATCTTGCCAACCACAAATATATACTGCATTGTCACTTGCAGGAAGATTGCATAATGTATGCCAGTGATTAATGCATCTTTTCTCGATGCCATTATCAATTTCAAATACCTGTGTGTATATTGTTCGATTTTCTTTCGTTTCTGCTGTGACTTCATGCGCATTAGAAAAAACATCTTTAAAGGGTGAGTCACTGTTTTCTAATGGTAACATTGCATTTTTGTAGTAATCCGCAGTGAAATAATGTTCAAAAGCACTATTATGACTAATGACATTACCTTGCCAGTTTACAACATAAGTTGGATTCGGTAAGGAATCCGAGAGTGCTTTTCGGAATGATATTTGGTTTTCTAAATCACCCTGAATGACTTTACGACGACGAACTGAGCGTAACAGGTAGAATCCCCATAAAAGGCTACTGCCAACTAATAAAACGGATAATGTCGTAACAATATAAAATTGCTCGCTATATAGGTCCCATGTGTCAATGGTCACATTGGGCATTTTAATCCATTTTTCCGTCAGGCGCAGAACTTCGCTTGGGGGAATTGCATTCAGTGCTTTATTAATAATATCCTTAAGTTCCGGTTCTCCGCGAGGAAAAGCGAACGAAAGCGATGCATTCGGAACGCCAGGAATAAGAAAATGATAAAGTTCATTAGGATAGTAATGATCGATCATGTAACGCGAATTTAACTGTGTCGCGACCAGAGCATCAAGTTCACCTTCCTTAACCTTGTGAAATGCAGCGCTGGCATTATCGACCTGTATCCATTCAACCTCCGGATACATCTCTTTTAATTGCGAATGCAGCTCATAATAATATGGAATGGCAACTTTCATTCCTTTTTTTAATGTTTGTTCACTGTCAGGCGCTTTTTGCATGACAAAAACGTAAGGCGTTGTTATGAAGGCTTCAGCAAATAAAACATTATTTTCTCGATCTTCACTATAAATAGCGCCAGGTATTATATCCCATCCTCCGGGGCTAAGCTGTGTTCCAGCATGGATATTGTGTGAAACGGTGATCGGAGAAAAATTTAAACCTGTTTGCAAGGTAATAATATTAAGAATATCCCCCATAACGCCCCGAACCGAGCCATTTTCATCCGTCATAGAATAGGGAGGAGAGTAAGGATTTTCCAGCACCTTTAAATCGGGATGTTGCTTAATCCACTGTTTTTCATGTTCAGTGAGTTCTAATTGTTTGTTCAGAAAGGCCAGGTTTCCTGTATCAAGCCAATTTTGTGAAACTTCATAGCGAACTTCATTTGTTAAAGCATCAACAAATCTATTGAGTACTTCATTAAGAATGACGGATTCTTTTCTGGTCAAGAAAAAATTATATTGACGCGGCGAGTTATAATATTTCACTACATTTAAGGAGTGAGTGAAATAGCGGGAAATCATACTGCTGGTAATGATGTTACTACCAATAAAGTAATCATTCTGTCCGGCTGATACGGATGCTAATGCCTGATATAAATTTGTAAAAGAGATAATTGTTGCTTTTGGAAACGATTGATGAATTACCTCGTCTGGGGGGTAATTTGCTACCCGAGCAATATTTACTGGTTTTGGTGAGGTAAGCGGTCGCATTGAGTCGTGAAGGGTGGTTACCAGCGCCGGAAAGGTAATTATCAATGGTTTGGTTGCAGCAATGTCACTATTAAGAGGCGGCGAAGTAACTAAATGTGATAACACTATATCGACTTCACCTTCTGCAAGCGCGTCCATTGCTTTTTGATGATCGGCGTATTCCCGGAGTGTTAATTTGATATTTAACGCTCTTTTTAAAAGATTTAAATAATCAGCATTAATACCACGAACCTGTTGCTGCGAATCGGTATGCAACAAGGTAGCCGTTTGGGACTTGTGTACTGCAATCACAAGATTTTTTTTGCTCGCTAACCAACGTAATTCCTTGTTGCTCAGACGTACTGGATCAAGTGTGACACGGTTGTTACTACTGATGCCACGATATTCGATGTAATCTTCGTCTGCGAAACTTATGGTCGACCAAAGACCACAACAGAGAAGAAAAAAATAGGGTAAAAACTTCATGTGATTAGCCGATTTTGTTACGTTGCGCGAATGTGTAAAGATCCATCAGTGATTTACATTCTAATTTTTCCATCAGGCGACTTTTATAAGTGCTGACAGTTTTGTTGCTGATGAACATTTTTTCAGCAATGTCATTATTATCCTTGCCATCAAGAATATACCGCATGACACTAATTTCTTGTTTCGATAAGGAGTCGAGTTTTTGCTGGTCGGACGTTAAACTTCCAACAAACCGGTTGAGAGAGAAGGGGAAATAGCAGTAGCCATTTTTTGCAGCTTCAATAGCCGCAATGATATTGTTCATGCCTTCTTTTTTACTCACGAATCCATTAGCGCCAGCATCAGCACAATGTTTCCCGTAAAAATGGTCATTTTTAGCGGAGACAATAATAATAATTCCGCTATATTGGCGCTTCCTCAGCGTTTCTAACACCTGGATACCGTTAACTCCGGGGATATCGACATCAATGATGACGATATCAGGCTTAAGTGTTTCCACCCGCTGAACGGCGCTTCCCCCTTCAGTCAACTCCGCTAAGATTTCAATATCGTTTTTGATCAATAAATTACGAATTGCTGCGATAGCAAGAGGATGGTCATCAATAATTATTGCGTTCATAGATTATTCCCTTTGCAATGAAGCATCTCCCTTCTCCCTGTAGTAATACAGACATAAGGCGTCATCTCATTTTCTCAATAAAAATAAGAAAATCTGAGCTTCCTTTAAGATAATTCGACAAGTATACCATATAAATAGTCGGCATAAATGAAATGTCAACAATAAAATCAGGGATTGTACCGATGATTTATAGTTTCAAGTTGGCACTATAAGTCTTCTTACTAATCCTACAGGCGTAAGAATTGTATTGCAAAAGCCACGGTTTAGTCCTCTGTTGTTTTTTTGCACCTCATTTAAATTAGGCCTCCAACGTTCCTGGGATAATGTGCAACACATGCACTGTGTTTGATATGAAGAATGAATGCTCTTTTCATTCAATTCATAAATTTCATCTATGAGAAATGAGAGATAATAGTGGAACAGATTAATTCAAATAAAAAACATTCTAACAGAAGAAAATACTTTTCTTTATTGGCGGTAGTTTTATTTATTGCGTTTTCAGGTGCCTATGCCTATTGGTCAATGGAATTAGAAGACATGATTAGTACAGATGACGCCTATGTCACGGGGAATGCAGATCCAATTTCTGCACAAGTCTCAGGTAGTGTCACTGTCGTTAATCATAAAGATACGAACTACGTTCGACAAGGTGACATTTTAGTTTCACTGGATAAAACTGATGCCACTATCGCACTCAATAAAGCTAAAAATAATCTGGCAAATATTGTTCGGCAAACGAATAAACTATACTTACAGGATAAACAATACAGTGCCGAAGTCGCTTCAGCACGTATTCAGTATCAACAATCTTTAGAAGATTATAACCGTCGAGTGCCGTTAGCGAAGCAGGGGGTTATTTCAAAAGAAACGCTGGAGCATACCAAAGATACGTTAATAAGTAGCAAAGCGGCATTGAATGCCGCTATCCAGGCTTATAAAGCGAATAAAGCTTTAGTAATGAACACACCATTAAACCGTCAGCCACAAGTCGTTGAAGCGGCGGATGCAACTAAAGAAGCCTGGTTGGCGCTTAAACGTACGGATATTAAGAGTCCGGTTACCGGCTATATTGCCCAGCGAAGTGTTCAGGTCGGCGAAACAGTGAGCCCCGGACAATCGTTAATGGCTGTCGTACCGGCACGTCAAATGTGGGTTAATGCCAACTTTAAAGAAACACAACTTACGGATGTACGGATTGGTCAATCGGTCAATATTATCAGCGATCTTTATGGTGAAAATGTTGTGTTTCATGGTCGGGTGACAGGGATCAATATGGGAACCGGCAATGCGTTCTCCTTATTACCTGCACAAAATGCGACAGGGAACTGGATCAAAATCGTTCAGCGTGTACCGGTTGAAGTTTCTCTTGATCCAAAAGAACTCATGGAACATCCCTTGCGTATTGGTTTATCGATGACAGCAACTATTGATACGAAGAACGAAGACATTGCCGAGATGCCTGAGCTGGCTTCAACCGTGACCTCCATGCCGGCTTATACCAGTAAGGCTTTAGTTATCGATACCAGTCCGATAGAAAAAGAAATTAGCAACATTATTTCGCATAATGGACAACTTTAATGGCAATCACTAAATCAACTCCGGCACCATTAACCGGTGGGACGTTATGGTGCGTCACTATTGCATTGTCATTAGCGACATTTATGCAAATGTTGGATTCCACTATTTCTAACGTCGCAATACCGACAATATCTGGCTTTCTGGGAGCATCAACAGACGAAGGCACCTGGGTTATCACCTCGTTTGGTGTAGCAAATGCCATTGCGATCCCTGTTACTGGCAGGTTGGCACAAAGAATAGGCGAATTAAGATTATTTTTACTTTCAGTAACCTTTTTTTCGCTGTCTTCATTAATGTGTAGCCTATCGACCAATCTTGATGTGCTGATATTTTTTAGAGTCGTTCAGGGATTAATGGCGGGGCCGTTAATTCCACTGTCACAGAGTTTATTATTGAGGAATTATCCACCAGAAAAAAGAACATTTGCTCTGGCATTATGGTCAATGACCGTGATTATCGCTCCGATATGTGGGCCGATATTGGGCGGTTATATTTGCGATAACTTTAGCTGGGGTTGGATATTTTTAATCAATGTCCCTATGGGGATTATCGTCCTGACATTATGCTTAACCTTACTTAAAGGAAGAGAAACTGAAACTTCACCGGTAAAAATGAATCTACCAGGACTGACCCTGTTAGTGCTCGGTGTTGGTGGCTTGCAAATTATGCTTGATAAAGGGCGCGATCTGGATTGGTTCAACTCGAGTACAATAATAATATTAACAGTAGTATCAGTTATTTCTCTGATCTCTTTAGTCATTTGGGAGTCGACCTCAGAGAATCCGATTCTTGATCTCAGTTTGTTTAAGTCTCGTAATTTCACCATTGGTATTGTGAGTATCACCTGCGCGTATTTATTTTACTCTGGAGCGATCGTCCTTATGCCGCAGTTACTCCAGGAAACGATGGGGTATAATGCGATATGGGCCGGGCTTGCTTATGCGCCCATCGGCATCATGCCACTATTAATTTCACCTTTGATAGGACGTTATGGCAACAAAATAGACATGCGGTTGTTAGTGACATTTAGTTTTTTGATGTATGCGGTTTGCTATTACTGGCGTTCTGTGACATTTATGCCAACGATTGATTTTACAGGCATCATTTTGCCGCAGTTTTTTCAGGGATTCGCCGTTGCCTGTTTCTTTTTACCCTTAACAACGATTTCGTTTTCAGGCTTGCCAGATAATAAATTTGCCAATGCCTCGAGTATGAGTAATTTTTTTCGTACCTTGTCAGGATCAGTTGGTACGTCGTTGACAATGACGCTGTGGGGACGACGCGAATCGTTACACCATAGTCAGTTGACAGCAACCATCGATCAATTTAACCCCGTGTTTAATTCATCGTCACAAATTATGGATAAATATTATGGTTCGCTTTCAGGAGTTCTTAATGAAATTAATAATGAAATAACCCAGCAGTCACTTTCTATTTCTGCAAATGAGATTTTCCGTATGGCGGCTATTGCTTTTATCTTACTTACGGTTTTGGTTTGGTTTGCGAAACCGCCGTTTACAGCGAAAGGCATTGGGTGATGATAAAAGGAGGGGGTTATAGCGGGTAAGACCGGGGATCTTAAGTCTGCGCCATCGGCAGCATCGCTCACCCAGGGAAAGGATTGCGATGCTGCGTTGAAACGTTATTAACGGCCTTTTGCCAGATATTGATTCATCTCTTCTTCCGGCACCATTCCACCTCCCGTCGCCCACACCAGATGAGTGGCATTACGCAATTGTTCTGCGCTGAAACCGTGCATCTGTTGGTAACTTACTGATGCACACACGCGCTGAGGTCCGGCCATACCCGCCAGTGCCGAAGGTTCAAGACGAATACCTTCTTCCTGCGCCAGCCAGCCAAGCATGTCATACATGGTTTGATCGCTAAGGGTATAGAAGCCATCCAGCAGACGCTCCATTGCCCGCCCGACAAAGCCTGATGCGCGACCAACTGCAAGGCCATCCGCTGCGGTAAGGTTGTCGATACCAATATCCTGAACAGAAATCTGATCGTGTAATCCTGTATGGACGCCTAACAACATACAAGGGGAGTGCGTTGGTTCGGCAAAAAAGCAGTGAACATGATCGCCAAACGCCAGTTTAAGCCCGAATGCGACGCCACCAGGACCACCGCCAACACCACACGGCAGATAGACAAACAGAGGGTTATCAGCATCGACGATACGGCCTTGCTGGGCAAATTGCGCTTTAAGACGCTGGCCAGCGACGGAATACCCAAGGAACAACGTGCGGGAATTTTCGTCATCAATAAAGAAACAGTTCGGGTCAGACTGCGCTGCTTTACGTCCTTCCTCGACGGCAACACCATAATCTTGCTCATATTCCACGACCGTAACGCCATGGCTGCGCAGTTTCGCTTTTTTCCATGCCCGGGCATCAGCAGACATATGCACTGTCACCTTAAAGCCAATGCGGGCGCTCATAATGCCGATTGATAACCCCAGATTTCCGGTTGAGCCCACAGCAATGCTGTATTGGCTAAAGAACTGTTTAAACTCCGGAGAAAGCAGTTTGCTGTAGTCATCATCAAGCGTCAGCAACCCCGCTTCCAGAGCCAGTTTTTCTGCGTGTGCCAGGACTTCATAAATCCCGCCGCGTGCTTTTATGGAGCCGGAAATGGGCAAATGGCTATCTTTTTTCAGTAACAGTTGCCCGCTGATCGGTTGCTGATATTCTTTTTCCAGCCGTTTTTGCATAGCTGGAATGGCAACCAGTTCTGATTCAATAATCCCCCCAGTGGCAGCAGTTTCAGGAAATGCTTTTGCCAGATAGGGTGCAAAACGGGATAAGCGCGCATGGGCGTCCTGAACATCCTGTTCGGTCAGGCCAACATAAGGTAAACCTTCAGCCAATGAGGTCGTGCCAGGATTAAACCAGGTGGTTTCTTTAAGAGCAACCAGATCCTTTACCAACGGATACTGGGCGATGAGCGAGTTCATTTTAGCGTTTTCCATAATACGTCTCTTTGCGCTTAGATGATAAATGACAGCAGGAATGTGCCCGCCAGAGCGATGACTGAAGCGATAAATGTCGCTGTCGTATAGTATTTAAATGTTTCATTGAGCGTAGCGCCGCAATATTGCTTCACCAGCCAGAAAAGCGAGTCCGTAACGATCGTGCAGCCAATCGCACCTGAACCGATAGCAATCGCAATAATTTCCGGGCTGATGTCGGGATACAGCGGCAGCATGGGTGCAACAATTGCCGTTGCCCCCATCATTGCCACGGTAGCGGAGCCCACCGCAGCATGCAGAATAAGTGCCACCAACCAGGCCAGAAGAATCGGGTGCATATGCATATTGGAGAGAATAACTGCCAGCGTATCAGCGAGACCGCTGCTTTTCAGAATGGCGTTGAATGCGCCTCCGGCCCCGATAATCAGCAAAATATTAGCAATAGAACCGAAGCCATTTTCCGTATGTGTGAGCATCGTTCCCATGCTCATATGCTGACGTATACCCAACACATAATAGGCGACAAACACGGCGATAAACATGGCAGTGATAGGGTTGCCAATAAACTCAAGCAAGGTATACAAACCACTCTCACGCGCCATATTCAATTCGGCAATCGTTTTAACCAACATCAGCGCAATGGGTAGCAGTATGGTGAATAACGTTGCGCCTAATGACGGTAGTGTTTTTTCATCGCGAACTTTGAGATCGGCAAACTCTGTGGGTACAGGTTTAAAGGGCAGTCGTTGACCCAGAAATTTAAGGAAAAGTGGGCCACCGATCAGTGATGCCATCAGCCCAACCAGCAAACCGTAGACGATCACCGAACCGATATCTGCGCCCAGCTTATTGGCAACATATAAAGCAGCCGGATGTGGAGGAACCACGCAGTGCACTGCCATCAATGCGGTACACAGCGGAATGGCAAGCTTTAATAATGAGGTATTGGTTTTTTTGGCAATTGAAAAAGCCAGAGGAATCAATAGCACGACGCCCACTTCAACAAACAGCGTGATGCCACAAATCAGGCCAACCAGCACCATAATGACATCAGCCGAAAGCCAGCGGCAGCGTTGAAGTGTCAGACCAATTCTTTCTGCGGCCCCGGATACTTCCATCATTTTTCCCAGTATCGTGCCAAGGCCGATCACCGCAGCAAGGAACCCCAGCGTTCCGCCAATTCCACTTTCAATAGCATTTACCATATCCAGTGGCCCCATGCCCATCATCGTTCCCACAAAGAAGCTGGCCAGTAACAGCGCCAGAAACGGGTGGAATTTGAACTTCACGATGGTCAGTACAATTAACACGATGCTGATAAGCAGCGTGCTCACAACCCAGATTTGAGAGTGCATATCTCACCTTCCCCTGTGATTAATCTGATGATATTGGACAAAAAAACAACGCAGGCTGACAAACGATAAAATTTGCCTTTCACATGAGACAAATTGCATCAATGGGGTGATTTACATCTAAAAATGAAGGTGAATTGAGATATGATTCACTTTAGCTCACCTTACAGCTGAAGTTTTGCCGCTATTTTTTTACACTTAAGCGAAAAATGAGGTGATTATGGAACCCCTTCGTGAAATAAGAAATCGGCTGCTTAACGGCTGGCAATTATCAAAACTGCATACATTTGAAGTGGCTGCCAGGCATCAGTCCTTCGCCCTGGCGGCAGAGGAATTGTCGCTGAGCCCCAGTGCGGTAAGTCACCGTATCAATCAGCTGGAAGAAGAATTGGGTATTCAGTTGTTTGTCCGTTCCCATCGCAAAGTGGAATTAACGCACGAGGGGACTCGCGTTTATTGGGCGCTAAAATCGTCGCTGGATACCCTGAACCAGGAAATTCTTGATATCAAAAATCAGGAGTTATCGGGAACGTTAACTCTGTATTCCCGGCCCTCTATCGCCCAATGCTGGTTGGTGCCCGCATTAGGTGACTTTACACGCCGATATCCGTCTATTTCGCTCACCGTGCTCACTGGTAATGACAATGTCAATCTGCAACGTGCCGGAATCGATTTGGCAATCTACTTTGATGACGCGCCGTCAGCGCAACTGACTCATCACTTTCTGATGGATGAAGAAATCCTGCCAGTATGTAGCCCGGAATACGCTCAAAGACATGCTTTAACCAACACGGTAATTAACCTGCGTCACTGTACCTTGCTTCATGACAGACAGGCATGGAGCAACGACTCCGGTACGGATGAATGGCATAGTTGGGCGCAACATTATGCGGTTAATTTGCCGACATCTTCTGGAATTGGCTTTGATCGTTCTGATTTAGCTGTTATCGCCGCGATGAATCATATTGGGGTGGCGATGGGAAGGAAACGCCTGGTACAAAAAAGGCTTGTCAGTGGTGAGCTCGTCGCGCCGTTTGGCGATATGACGGTGAAATGCCATCAGCATTATTACATCACCACATTACCGGGCAGGCAGTGGCCAAAAATTGAGGCATTTATTACCTGGCTAAGAGAGCAGGTATGTCAGTCTTGTCAGTATCAGTGATACCGGGGATACCGACAATATGGAAGGGCTCATTGCCCTGAAAACAACATTGGTGTCGGATGTACCGGGCCGCAGACATTGCGCTCCGTCATTTGTACGGCACAGCCCATCACAGTGATAAAGTTTCTCAGTATGTATCAGGGATCCACACGCAGCAGCTTAAGGAGGCCGGATTGCAAGCATCAACAGGGCGTACAGGCGACTCGTATGACAGCGCGATGGCGAAGAGCATCAATGATCTTTACAAAGCGGAATACACCATAAGAGCTGGAAAAATCGTGCAGAAGTGGAACTGGCCACACTAACGTGGATGGACTGGTATAACAATCGACGTTTACTGGAAAGGCTGTGGCACATCCCTCCGGCAGAAGCAGAAAAGCTTATTATGCGAGCGGAAGCAAATGGCAATACCATTGCATTACTTCAGGACGACTTTTTCAGAAAACGAGCTAAGGGCGTCAACCACGCCCTTACTGTGACATACAATCTGGCACCGGATGCCGTTTTACAGGGTAAAACCTGCCATCCAGTAGACGCCCCGGTCCACGACTGCAACCATAATTACATTGACCTGAGCCGTCATGCTGCTTCGTCTCATACTTCACGAGATAACGGGCTCTGTTCCGGGCTTTCTGCATCGCTTCCACATCACCACGCTTGATCCAGAGAACTGCGGCTTCACCAGACTTTTTGTCTGAAACCTTTCTGATTTCAGAACATCCACCCGACAAAGGCGTATCATCGGAAGAAGGGCGAGCATCAGATGATGTCGGTTTACGGAAAGGCGTCCGCCTGGAAAAATGAACCAGTCCATTACCCTGCCAGGGCTCAAGATGCAGAGCGCTGCACCATGCCAGCTGGATCAGCGTCGCCAGCGAAGATGGTTCGCTGAAATTCCCTGGCGAGCGCCAGGTATCTTTGTTGAGCAGCAATATCACGTGATAATGTTTCCTGCCTTTTTCCTTGCCAAACTCCCGACACCAGAAATAACCCAGGCTGGTTGCATGCACACGCTGATTGGCACATCTTTTTTTCCGCTGGTAAGCCTGAATTTTGGCTTTCAGGGATGCAAAAAAACGAGAAATCACCGCTGAATCCGGATCGGGATCCATGATGGTGACAGGCATATACTCAGGGAAACGTAAATCCACCCGGATTAACGAGACGGCACGGTGCTGCTGCGTATTTTCATGATGAGAGATCTCCGTTGATTTGGATTGACTTCACATCATTAATCACCGCAATAAAACTTTACGGCATCATGTCATTAAGCAATGCTACAACTCTCTGATTAAGAGAGATTGAAACGTAATAAACCATCCCGTAACGAAAAGAGAATCCTGCACGTAAGGTAAAAACACGCAGCAACAGCATGAATGGATTTGAAAACAATATGGATGACGAAAAAAGTCAAAAGGGAAACGGATCAACAGAACGTGAAAACAAAACATCAAAAACGCAATCAGAACGCTTTCTGGTAATGCAAATCAACAACAACGCCAAAACCTATAGCTTAATCACACAACTCAATCACGGATGCGAATGACACGTTTAAAACCTGTTTACAGATAACGCCGTTACACAATCATCCCCATCAGAATCGATTTTCCCTTCCTGAAAGCGTTATGTTTCACTACGCACCATAAAAACGATTAACCATCGATAACGTAAACTTCATCTGAATCAAAACAACAAAACCGTTCATCACACTTTCGCAATGCAAGAAGAAACCTCATGACGAAAACAATAACCTTACACGGAAAAGAAAAACGTCAGGAATCGTTAATGCCTCAATCTGATTGTTATCAAAACATCCAGAAAGTCATTTAACAGAATCGTCGTAAGCACATCGAAAAGAACGTCAGATTACTTCAGGAAAGTTCGGGTTGATTTAGCGTAAAGATACTTTTCTCATGCTAACGTCGAAACTCGAAATATCAGGAAAGGTTAAACGTAATATCAGTAAAATCGAATAGCAGATTGATTGCTGAAGCAGAAAGGTTTTACAGCAGCATTAAACTGATTTAGTTAACGTAAAGATTTACTAAACTGGATGTGTATAGCAATGCTTAACGAAAACACTTGTAGAAGTGTTTATGAAAATACGTGTATAACACTTACTGAAATGCTTAGTTAAATACGTGTATATAGTATCATACCGACATTCTCAACTCTTCCAAACATCCATGCAGACTGAATGTTGATTACCCGTTTTCACATCAGGCATGGTTCTTTACTGACCAAAAAACAAACTGGTTTACTCTTGAATTATTTTCTCTACCTCAGAAAATATGGTCTCAGGAATCTGTTATGGCTTCGTAGTTTCTGTTGTTCTTTTCATAAAAGTTATAAGTTATTGTCATAATCATACGATAATCACTTTATGTTAGTTTTTACTGTCACACGCTACTGACTTTTTCAGTCATTGCCAGAAAGGGGCTCTTTTTACTTCCATTTCACCACTCAACAAATGCAAAACTTGTCCAGTAAAGCGGACCACCACTTGCTCACAAGCAACGAATCGTCTCCAGGAACAGCCCTCAAACATTGCAGAAACAAAAACAACAAGATCCTCATTATTACTGATGTTCGGAAAATTTCTATGACCAAAAAAACGAAATTTAAATGAGACGCATTATCATATGTGTAATCAAAAAGACGTTATGGTAGCTTTCAGTTAAATGGTGCTATTTCTCATAAATCCACTTGACTTTTTTTACTGATTCATCCCAGAGAACCACTTTATCAGTAAAAAATGAATTATATAGATTGACGAGTTTTTCTGTTTCAGTTATTCCCAATGTATTATGTATCAGTTGTAGATATGCTTTTATCCAGATTTCTTTCCCCTCCCTCCACTTATCTATAAAACTTTCCAGCTTACTTAATCGTTGATTTATAAAAAATGAATCAATATCATGAAAAAACTCAACAAGAAAACAGCATGAGACAATCTCAACAAAAAACAAATTCTCCTTAAAAGCATTATAAAACCTTATCAACACATAACGAAAAACACCTCCTGTTAACCTTTCCTGCTCATAAAACAACAAACCAAAAACAGGAGAAAATCTTTTAACCACACCACTTTTAATCCAGTAAGGATGATGATTAGTCTTTACTGGCAGTGAATAAAAGAACAATTCGGTTTCTCTTTTCCCACCACAAACAGACAAAACTGTCTTATAAAGACTTTTTGAATCATTATGTCCTGGTACCCCAGACGAATTAGCAGAGTATTTTCTTTTTACTTTTTGCCTTAATGGAGCTGGAAGGATAATAAAACGGGATGGCAGATAACAATCGCTTTCAGAAGACCGGCATTCGCACACATGAAGATTTATATTTACATCCGGACAATTCAAAAACCACACAGAATAATTATCGCCCCGTTTGCAATATGAAACCCATGAATAAATTGCATAAAGTTCAGAAAGCGCATCTAACTCTGCTTTTGACTTAAATGTGATGCCATTTCTTCGAATTCTCGTTTCCAGCGTTCTCCATGCCGGAGTTTTCAGTATCTCACGAACTTTTTTATTAAGTTCAGCCAGCGATGGTCCCTGCTCCTGTTTATGTTTTTTTCTGCTGTTAATGATTTCTCTTTCTTTTACTAATTTTTTCTTACTTTTGGGTCCTTTTATCTTTCTTGGCAATGCTTCATTTAATCTGTGAACAGGATTTTGCTCTCTTCTTTTTTTGAGCTCACAAAACCTCTCATAATGTTTTCTGCACAGTCTTTTCTCCACTGCCATTTTTACTGAGAAAACCTGATTGTTACAATTTTTTCTGACACATTTGTTTTTACGTCCGGTCATCCTCTCATCTCCTGAAACCGCAGTATGTCATTAGTTCCCGTTCGGAAAAACTCACTTCATACTCTATTACACTTTAACAATCATGTCCGTAATTCAGACATTCCATCATTTTTCACGTCCATATTACATGAATGATAAACCGGATTAGTGTGATCCGGTTCAGCGAAATCAACAGGATAACGGTATGTCATTCAGCCATTCTTCCCTCTCAGCACAAGTGAAATCATATCTGACGTTTCTTCCTGAAGAAATTCGCCAGAAAATCCTTGAACATCTCCACGGTGTTATTCATTACGAGCCCGTGATTGGCATTATGGGTAAATCCGGCACCGGCAAAAGTAGCCTGTGTAATGCTATTTTTCAGTCCCATATCTGTGCCACGCATCCCCTGAACGGCTGCACCCGCCAGGCTCATCGTCTTACCCTGCAGATCGGTGAACGCAGAATGACGCTGGTCGATCTGCCCGGCATTGGAGAGACGCCGCAACATGATCAGGAATACCGGGCGCTTTACCGTCAGTTACTGCCGGAAGTGGATTTGATTATCTGGATCCTGCGGGCAGATGAACGCGCGTATGCCGCCGACATTACCATGCATCAGTTTTTACTGAATGAAGGCGCAGATCCCTCGCGTTTTCTGTTTGTTCTCAGCCATGCCGATCGCGTGTTTCCTGCTGAAGAATGGAATGCCACAGAAAAATGCCCGTCCCGTCAGCAGGCGCTTTCACTGGCGACGGTGACAGCCCGGGTGGCAACCCTGTTCCCTTCATCATTTCCGGTACTCTCCGTTGCTGCACCTGTCGGCTGGAACCTTCCGGCGTTTGTGTCGCTGATGATCCACGCACTGCCACCACAGGCAACCAGCGCGGTGTATTCACATATCCGGGGAGAAAACCGCTCTGAACAGGCCCAGAAACACGCACAACAGACTTTTGGTGAAACCATCGGGAAAAGTTTTGACGTCGCCGTTGCCCGTTTCAGTTTTCCGGCCTGGATGTTACAGCTTCTGCGTAAAGCCCGGGACCGCATTATCCACCTGCTGATCACACTGTGGGAGCGTCTGTTCTGACACACTCACGCCGACAGGATGTGTCGCTGGATTAACGAGCATTCTTCTTTTTATGAAGTCATGCTTAAAAATCAGATAATTAAAAGAATATTTTTTCTGCTGCATTTTATTCCTGATTATCCGGATGCGACACATCCTTTCAACATCATGATGCATAATAACATCATGAAATAAAAGATGTTTTCTTACGGAGTGCACATCTATGTCTGATAATCGTTCCCGGCATGATCGCCTGGCGGTTCGCTTATCACTCATTATCAGCCGACTGATGGCCGGAGAATCTCTGTCACTAAAAACACTGTCAGATGAATTTGGCGTTACAGAACGTACTTTACAGCGCGATTTTCATCAGCGTCTGGTTCACCTGGATTTAGAGTACAGAAATGGCAGGTACAGCCTCAGACGACAGAGCAGCCCAAGTGCGATCCCTGAAATGCTTTCTTTTATACAGAATACCGGGATCGCACGGATACTTCCGCTCCGGAACGGACGACTGATAACCTGTCTTACCGACAACCAGGAGCCCTCTCCCTGCCTTATCTGGCTACCGGCGCCGGATATCACTGCAACGTTCCCCGAGTGTTTCTCGCAACTCATCCTGGCAATAAGACAGTGTATCCACATCTCTCTGATGACTGAGCGATGGTATCCGTCACTGGAGCCCTGCCGGCTCATTTATTACAGCGGTAGCTGGTATCTGATCGCGTTACAGAAGGGAAAACTGCAGGTCTTTCCTCTGGCAGATATCAAATCAGTCAGCCTGACATCAGAACGGTTTGAACGGAGAGGCCACATCCACAGTCTGGTCGCTGAAGAGCGTTTTATCTCCGCCCTGCCACATTTCTCTTTCATCCATAAACTTATCAACACCTTTAACCTGTGATCGCCGGCCTGCCAAAGCCGTCCCGACAGGTATGGAGACAATATGTTGAACAGAAAACTAAATATACGGCTACGTCATTCCCTGAACAGTCACTGCATACCTTCCATCATTATCAATAACACCGTACGTTCATTTCAGAGGTCAGTCATGAATACCAGAGCTCTTTTTCCCCTGCTGTTCACTGTGGCATCATTCTCCGCCTCCGCCGGCAACTGGGCTGTCAAAAACGGCTGGTGTCAGACCATGACGGAAGATGGTCAGGCGCTGGTAATGCTGAAAAATGGCACGATTGGTATTACCGGCCTGATGCAGGGATGCCCGAATGGTGTACAGACGCTCCTGGGCAGCCGTATCAGTATTAACGGTAACCTGATCCCCACATCACAAATGTGTAATCAGCAGACGGGATTCAGGGCTGTTGAGGTGGAAATCGGACAGGCGCCGGAAATGGTCAAAAAAGCCGTTCACTCCATAGCAGAGCGTGATGTGTCCGTTTTACAGGCATTTGGTGTACGAATGGAATTCACCCGCGGTGATATGCTGAAGGTCTGTCCGAAATTTGTCACATCACTTGCCGGTTTTTCCCCGAAACAGACGACCACTATTAATAAAGATTCCGTCCTGCAGGCTGCCCGGCAGGCATACGCCCGGGAATATGACGAGGAAATAACAGAAACCGCTGATTTTGGCTCTTACGAAGTAAAAGGCAATAAGGTTGAGTTTGAAGTATTCAATCCTGAAGACCGTGCGTACGACAAAGTGACCGTCACGGTTGGTGCTGACGGTAATGCCACCGGCGCCAGCGTTGAATTTATCGGAAAATAGCCGGTATGTCGGACTGCCACCCTGTTTTATTGCCCGAAGGCCCTTTCTCACGCGAACAGGCGGTTGCCGTCACAACAGCTTACCGCAATGTGCTTATTGAAGATGACCAGGGAACGCATTTCCGGCTGGTTATCCGCAATGCCGAAGGGCAGCTACGCTGGCGGTGCTGGAATTTTGAACCTGATGCCGGAAAACAGCTAAATTCGTATCTCGCCAGTGAGGGAATTCTCAGGCAATAAACGTCTTCATTTCATCCATCAGGCCGCGTCTTCTCCGGGAGACGTGGCTTTTTCATTTATTACACCAGTAAATCTTAACCACCGATAAGGAGCAAATTATGCGACTAGCCAGTCGTTTTGGTTATGCGAACCAGATACGCCGTGACCGTCCGCTGACACACGAAGAACTGATGCACTATGTGCCGGGGATTTTCGGGGAAGAGAAACACTCGTCCCGAAGCCAGAACTATACGTACATCCCCACCATCACCGTACTGGAAAGCCTGCAGCGGGAAGGCTTTCAGCCATTCTTCGCCTGCCAGACCCGTGTGCGCGACCCGGGCCGCCGGGGATACACAAAACACATGCTGCGTCTGCGGCGGGCCGGAGAGATAAACGGAGAACATGTCCCTGAAATTATTCTGCTCAACTCTCATGACGGTACCTCCAGCTACCAGATGCTGCCGGGTTACTTCAGGTTCGTCTGCCAGAACGGATGCGTCTGTGGTCAGTCTCTGGGGGAAGTGCGTGTTCCGCACCGGGGAAATGTGGTGGACAGAGTCATTGAAGGGGCTTACGAGGTGGTGGGCGTGTTTGACCGGATAGAGGAGAAGCGTGATGCCATGCAGTCGCTGGTCCTGCCGCCACCGGCACGCCAGGCGCTGGCACAGGCGGCACTGACTTACCGTTATGGTGACGAACATCAGCCCGTCACCACCGCCGACATTCTGACGCCACGACGCCGGGAGGATTACGGTAAGGACCTGTGGAGTGCTTATCAGACCATTCAGGAGAATATGCTGAAAGGCGGAATTTCAGGTCGCAGCGCTAAAGGAAAACGTATCCATACCCATGCCATTCACAGCATTGACACTGACATTAAGCTCAACCGCGCATTGTGGGTGATGGCGGAAACGCTGCTGGAGAGCCTGCGCTGATTCAGCCATTACCCTGAAAACCACGCATTTATTTGTCCTTTAAGGAGTCATTTCATGAAAACCATTTCACATAATTCCACCACATCTTCTGTTTCCGTAACCGCTGCATCAGGGAATGACCAGCCTCAGCTGGTTGCCACCATAGTCCCTGATGAACAGCGCATCAGCTTCTGGCCGCAGCATTTTGGCCTCATTCCACAGTGGGTGACCCTGGAGCCCCGTGTTTTCGGCTGGATGGACCGTCTGTGCGAAGACTACTGCGGTGGTATCTGGAATCTGTACAGTCTGAACAACGGCGGGGCATTTATGGCCCCCGAACCGGATGACGATGATGGCGAAAACTGGGTACTGTTCAATGCCATGAACGGTAACCGCGCTGAAATGAGCCCGGAAGCCGCCGGTATTGCCGCCTGTCTGATGACGTACAGCCATCATGCCTGTCGTACGGAGAATTATGCCATGACGGTCCATTATTACCGGCTGCGGGATTACGCCCTGCAGCATCCGGAATGCAGCGCCATTATGCGCATCATCGACTGAATGGAGAGAAGCACAATGCAACAACTTTCCTTTCTGCCCGGAGCGATGACGCCCGGCGAGCGCAACCTCATTCAGCGGGCCCTGAAAACCCTGGACCGCCATCTTCATGAACCCGGCGTGGCCTTCACCTCCACCCGTGCGGCACGGGAATGGCTGATTCTGAACATGGCGGGACTGGAGCGTGAAGAATTCCGGGTGCTGTATCTGAATAACCAGAATCAGCTGATTGCCGGTGAAACCCTCTTCACCGGCACCATCAACCGCACGGAAGTCCATCCCCGGGAAGTGATTAAACGCGCCCTGTACCACAATGCCGCTGCCGTGGTGCTGGCGCACAATCACCCGTCCGGTGAAGTCACACCCAGCAAGGCAGACCGCCTTATCACGGAACGTCTGGTACAGGCACTGGGCCTGGTGGATATCCGGGTGCCGGACCATCTGATAGTCGGTGGCAACCGGGTTTTCTCCTTTGCCGAACATGGTCTGCTTTAACCCGTCACAACCACATCACGCTTGTTTTCACTTTTATCTTCTGTCTTCAGAGGTATCACACTATGAAAATCATCACCCGTGGTGAAGCCATGCGTATTCACCAACAGCATCCTGCATCCCGTCTTTTTCCGTTCTGCACCGGTAAGTACCGCTGGCACGGCAGTGCTGAGACGTATACCGGTCGTGAAGTACAGGATATTCCCGGTGTGCTGGCCGTGTTTGCCGAACGCCGTAAGGACAGTTTTGGCCCGTATGTCCGGCTGATGAGCGTCACTCTGAACTAATGTTCCGTCCCCCGGAAAACGAGTACGACCAGATGACCTCAGACGCCGCTGTGGATGAGGCCCTTCTCATCAATGAATACATCTTCACCGAAGCCGGTCTCCACACCGGCTGACCTGTCATCGTTAACCCCTTCTTAACCGATTTTCTGTGAGGACTTTATCGTGTCAGACACGCACCATGAGACAAATTATCCCGACGACTATAACAACCGCCCCTGGTGGGGGCAGCCCTGCACCATAACACCCTGTTTTGGCGCCCGTCTGGTGCAGGAGGGTAACCGGTTGTATTACCCTGCCGACCGCGCCGGTATCAGAGGCCGGTTCAGCGACGCGGATGCGTACCATCTGGACCAGGCCTTTCCGCTGCTGATGAAACAACTGGAACTCATGCTCACCAGCGGTGAACTGAATCCCCGCCATCAGCATACCGTCACGCTGTATGCCAGAGGACTGACCTGCGAAGCCGACACCCTCGGCTCCTGTGGTTACGTTTATATGGCTGTTTATCCGACGCCCGAAACGAAAAAGTAAATCATCAGAATAACCTTCTGCTCCGGCCTGGTGTTTTCACCACGCCACTTTCCCATTTTTCATCTCTGCATATCAGGAAAATCTTCAGTATGAACACATT
>NZ_CAOLGM010000069.1:0-23224 GCF_948475835.1 uncultured Escherichia sp.
ACATCTGGGTGATGAGCCGGATCCCCGATGCCCCGGTGTCGGGATTTGAAAGCGATTTAGGCTCTACCGCGGGAAAGTGGTTAGGGGCACTGGTCGGATTTTTATTTATGGCTCTGGTCGGGGCATTGTTAGGCAGCATTGCCTGGTACACCCGACCTCGTCCCGCACGTAGCAGACGCTATGAATAAAAACTGCTAAGGTGGCGACTCTTTGGCAACGGAGCGCGTATGGACTTACAACACTGGCAGGCACAGTTCGAAAACTGGTTGAAAAACCATCATCAGCACCAGGACGCGGCCCATGACGTGTGTCATTTTCGCCGCGTCTGGGCTACGGCACAGAAGCTGGCGGCAGATGACGATGTCGATATGCTGGTGATTTTAACCGCCTGTTATTTTCACGATATTGTGAGCCTGGCGAAAAATCATCCGCAAAGGCAGCGTTCTTCAATCCTGGCGGCAGAAGAGACGCGTCGCCTGCTCCGTGAAGAGTTCGAGCAATTTCCGGCGGAGAAAATCGAGGCCGTTTGTCATGCCATTGCCGCTCACAGTTTCAGCGCGCAAATCGCCCCCTTAACAACGGAAGCTAAAATCGTCCAGGATGCGGATCGGCTGGAAGCCCTGGGGGCGATTGGCCTGGCGCGCGTGTTTACCGTTTCAGGGGCATTGGGCGTGGCGCTGTTTGATGGTGAAGATCCGTTCGCACAGCATCGCCCGCTTGATGATAAACGCTACGCGCTGGATCATTTCCAGACTAAGTTGCTGAAGCTACCGCAAACCATGCAAACCGCAAGAGGCAAGCAGCTGGCGCAGCACAACGCGCATTTTTTAGTCGAGTTTATGGCGAAGCTCAGTGCCGAACTGGCGGGGGAGAATGAAGGTGTCGATCACAAGGTGATAGATGCGTTTTCACCCGCGGGATAAGCGCGTGGCCCTAAATGGCTGTAATTATGTTAACCTGTCGGCCATCTCAGATGGCCGGTTAAATCTATGCAGGAAAATATATCAGTAACCGATTCATACAGCACCGGGAATGCCGCACAGGCAATGCTGGAGAAACTGCTGCAAATTTATGATGTTAAAACGCTGGTGGCGCAGCTTAATGGTGTGGGTGAGAATCACTGGAGCGCGGCAATTTTAAAACGTGCGCTGGCGAATGACTCGGCATGGCACCGTTTAAGTGAGAAAGAGTTCGCCCATCTGCAAACGTTGTTACCCAAACCACCGGCACATCATCCGCATTATGCGTTTCGCTTTATCGATCTATTTGCCGGAATTGGCGGCATCCGTCGCGGTTTTGAATCGATTGGCGGACAATGCGTGTTTACCAGCGAATGGAACAAACATGCGGTACGCACTTATAAAGCCAACCATTATTGCGATCCGGCGACGCATCATTTTAATGAAGATATCCGCGATATCACCCTCAGCCATAAAGAAGGCGTGAGTGATGAGGCGGCGGCGGAACATATTCGTCAACACATTCCTGAACACGATGTTTTACTGGCCGGTTTCCCTTGTCAGCCATTTTCGCTGGCTGGCGTATCGAAAAAGAACTCGCTCGGGCGGGCGCACGGTTTTGCCTGCGATACCCAGGGCACGCTGTTTTTTGATGTGGTACGCATTATCGACGCGCGTCGTCCGGCGATGTTTGTGCTCGAAAACGTCAAAAACCTGAAAAGTCACGACCAGGGTAAAACGTTCCGCATCATCATGCAGACGCTGGACGAACTGGGCTATGACGTGGCTGATGCAGAAGATAACGGGCCAGACGATCCGAAAATCATCGACGGCAAACATTTTCTGCCGCAGCACCGTGAACGCATCGTGCTGGTGGGTTTTCGTCGCGATCTGAATCTGAAAGCCGATTTTACCCTGCGTGATATCAGCGAATGTTTCCCTGCGCAGCGAGTGACGCTGGCGCAGCTGCTGGACCCGATGGTCGAGGCGAAATATATCCTGACGCCGGTGCTGTGGAAGTACCTCTATCGATATGCGAAAAAACATCAGGCGCGCGGTAACGGCTTCGGTTATGGAATGGTTTATCCGAACAATCCGCAAAGCGTCACCCGTACGCTGTCTGCGCGTTATTACAAAGATGGCGCGGAAATTTTAATCGATCGTGGCTGGGATATGGCCACGGGTGAGAAAGACTTTGACGATCCGCTGAATCAGCAACATCGTCCACGTCGGTTAACGCCTCGGGAATGCGCGCGCTTAATGGGTTTTGAAGCGCCGGGAGAAGCGAAATTCCGCATTCCGGTTTCGGACACTCAGGCCTATCGCCAGTTCGGTAACTCGGTGGTCGTGCCGGTCTTTGCCGCGGTGGCAAAACTGCTTGAGCCAAAAATCAAACAGGCGGTGGCGTTGCGTCAGCAAGAGGCACAACATGGCCGACGTTCACGATAAGGCCACTCGCAGCAAAAATATGCGCGCGATTGCCACGCGTGATACGGCGATAGAGAAGCGCCTCGCCAGTCTGTTAACCGGGCAGGGCCTGGCGTTTCGCGTTCAGGACGCCAGTCTGCCCGGACGCCCGGATTTTGTCGTTGATGAATATCGCTGCGTGATATTTACCCACGGCTGCTTCTGGCATCATCATCACTGCTATCTGTTTAAAGTGCCTGCGACTCGAACCGAGTTCTGGCTGGAGAAGATAGGTAAAAATGTTGAACGCGATCGCCGCGATATCAGTCGTTTGCAGGAACTCGGCTGGCGCGTACTGATTGTCTGGGAGTGTGCATTACGTGGGCGCGAGAAGCTGACGGATGAAGCGCTTACCGAGCGTCTGGAAGAGTGGATCTGCGGCGAAGGTGCCAGCGCGCAGATCGACACGCAGGGGATTCATTTACTCGCTTGATGCGTCCTGAATAACTGGCGCAACTACGGGTTTTGCCGGGAAGAGGTATTTTCCCAACGTGACCAGTACCACCGCGAAGACAATTACGCCGAGCGCCAGCCATTCAATCTTCGACAGCGTTTCTCCACCCAGTCCCGTACCCAGCAAGACCGCGACCACCGGGTTAACGTAGGCGTAGCTGGTGGCGAGAGCCGGACTGACGTTGCGGATTAAATACATATAAGCGTTAATGGCGATAATCGAACCAAACAGCGCCAGATAGCCAACCGCAAGGAAGCCTGAAAGGGAAGGGAGCGCCGTTAGTTTTTCACCCGCAATCATCGACGCGATCATTAACACCACGCCTGCCGCCAGCATCTCAATAGCACCCGCCATCATCCCTACAGGTAAGGTAATGCGCGAGCCATAAACCGAGCCAAACGCCCAGCTAATCGAGCCGATTAAAATCAGAATCGCGCCCCACGGATTGCCGCTTAAATTTCCACCGCTATTGAGCATGATGATTCCGGCAAGCCCAATGGCGATACCCACCCATTCCAGTTTGCGCGTTTTAATGCCAAACAGGCGGCTGAAGCACAGGGTAAAGAGGGGCACGGTTGCAACCACAACGGCGGCGATGCCGGAAGGAACATTTTGATGCTCGGCAACCGTCACCATGCCATTACCGACAGCCAGCAATAACAGGCCAATCACCGCGGCATTGAGCAGCGGACGTAGCGGGGGGAGTTTGTGTCCGCGCAGTAGCAAAAATGCCATCAATAAAATACCGGCTGCCAGGAATCGAACGCCTGCCATCATTAACGGAGGCCAGCTTTCCACGCCAATCCGAATGACAAAATAGGTTGAGCCCCAAATGATATACAACGCAAACAGCGCGCCAAAAAGCGGTAATAACTGGCGGAAACGCATAATCCCTCACGGTGGAAATAAAAAGGTGGTTCATAGTAAACGTGAAAATCATTCTGCTGGCGAGAGATATAATTGCACTTGATTGTTAAAAAAATGTTGACCTGTGAAGCAAGTATCAGAGCTGCCGTTTTTGCTTCATACTTACACCCTTCAACAATAAAAATGAGAGGGAATGCTTTTGGCCGGGAGTAGTTTACTGACGTTGCTCGATGATATCGCCACACTACTGGACGATATCTCCGTGATGGGCAAACTGGCGGCGAAGAAAACCGCCGGTGTATTAGGGGATGACTTATCGCTCAATGCGCAACAAGTTTCAGGCGTGCGGGCCAACCGGGAACTTCCCGTGGTCTGGGGCGTGGCGAAAGGATCGCTGATTAATAAAGTGATTCTGGTGCCGCTGGCGCTGATCATCAGTGCGTTTATCCCGTGGGCGATTACGCCTCTGTTGATGATTGGTGGCGCGTTTCTCTGCTTTGAAGGAGTAGAGAAAGTGCTGCATATGCTGGAGGCGCGTAAACATAAAGAAGATCCGGCGCAGAGCCAGCAGCGTCTGGAGAAGCTGGCGGCGCAGGATCCGCTGAAGTTTGAAAAGGACAAAATAAAAGGGGCGATTCGTACCGATTTTATATTGTCTGCCGAAATCGTCGCCATCACGCTGGGGATTGTGGCCGAAGCGCCGTTGCTTAATCAGGTGCTGGTGCTTTCAGGCATCGCGCTGGTAGTGACCGTGGGCGTCTACGGTCTGGTAGGGGTTATCGTTAAGATTGATGACCTGGGGTATTGGCTGGCGGAAAAATCCAGCGCGCTGATGCAGGCATTAGGTAAAGGGTTATTGATCATTGCGCCCTGGTTGATGAAGGCGTTATCGATTGTCGGCACGCTGGCGATGTTCCTCGTCGGCGGTGGGATTGTGGTACATGGAATTGCGCCGCTGCATCACGCCATTGAACATTTCGCCGGGCAGCAAAGTGCAGTGGTGGCGATGATATTACCGACTGTTTTAAATCTGATTCTTGGATTTATCATCGGCGGCATCGTGGTGCTGGGAGTGAAAGCCGTAGCGAAAATACGCGGTCAGGCACATTAATACTCGCACAGGCTATTATGCAAAATTCGCCATCTTCAACTAAGGTGAACAAGTTTCACTCGAAAAAAGGAGGCGAGTATGAGCTTTATGGTTAGTGAGGAAGTTACGGTTAAAGAGGGCGGCCCGCGGATGATTGTCACCGGATACTCCAGCGGTATGGTTGAGTGTCGTTGGTATGACGGTTACGGGGTCAAGCGGGAAGCTTTTCATGAAACCGAGCTTGTTCCGGGGGAGGGGAGTCGTTCTGCGGAAGAAGTTTGAAAGGGTATCATTAACACCAGGCCGGATCACATCCGGCCTGGTGTGCCAATGCCTGCAATGAATGATAGTCGCGTCTTATCATGCCACCATTATAAAATTATCGCTGTTTTGCGGTACGCTATCGCCAGGTTATGCCAGAATCATAAAAAAGCAGGTTGGGAGTCGTCAGGGTGCAGCACGAGACAAAAATGGAAAACCAGAGCTGGTTGAAAAAACTCGCACGCCGCCTGGGGCCTGGTCATGTCGTTAATCTCTGCTTTATCGTGGTATTGCTTTTTTCCACCTTGCTCACCTGGCGTGAAGTAGTGGTGCTGGAAGATGCCTATATCTCCAGCCAGCGTAATCATCTGGAAAACGTAGCCAACGCGCTCGATAAGCATTTGCAGTATAACGTCGACAAACTGATCTTTTTGCGTAATGGCATGCGCGAAGCTCTCGTAGCGCCACTGGATTTCACTTCACTGCGTAATGCTGTAACCGAGTTCGAACAGCATCGCGACGAGCACGCCTGGCAAATTGAACTCAACCGACGGCGCACTCTGCCAGTTAATGGTGTGTCGGATGCATTAGTCAGCGAGGGGAATCTCCTGTCTCGCGAAAATGAAAGCCTCGACAATGAAATTACCGCTGCACTGGAAGTTGGTTACTTGCTGCGACTGGCGCACAACTCCTCGTCGATGGTTGAACAGGCGATGTATGTCTCGCGTGCCGGATTTTACGTTTCGACGCAGCCGACCTTGTTTACGCGCAATGTTCCAACGCGTTATTACGGCTATGTCACCCAACCCTGGTTTATCGGCCATTCGCAACGAGAAAATCGTCACCGCGCGGTACGCTGGTTTACTTCGCAACCGGAACACGCCAGCAATACTGAACCGCAGGTTACCGTCAGTGTTCCGGTAGACAGTAATAACTACTGGTATGGCGTGCTGGGGATGAGTATTCCTGTGCGTACTATGCAGCAATTTTTAAGAAACGCCATCGATAAAAACCTCGATGGTGAGTATCAGCTCTATGACAGTAAGCTGAGATTTTTGACCTCTTCCAATCCTGACCATCCAACAGGGAATATTTTTGATCCTCGTGAACTGGCCTTGCTGGCGCAGGCGATGGAACATGACACGCGGGGCGGCATTCGTATGGACAGTCGCTATGTTAGCTGGGAACGTCTGGACCATTTCGACGGTGTGCTGGTGCGCGTCCATACGCTAAGCGAAGGCGTGCGCGGCGATTTCGGTAGTATCAGCATTGCATTAACCCTGCTGTGGGCGCTCTTTACCACCATGTTACTCATCTCCTGGTATGTGATTCGCCGGATGGTCAGCAACATGTATGTTCTGCAAAGCTCGTTGCAGTGGCAGGCGTGGCACGACACCTTAACCCGTTTATATAATCGTGGCGCACTGTTCGAAAAAGCCCGTCCGCTCGCTAAATTGTGTCAGACGCACCAACATCCTTTTTCTGTCATTCAGGTCGATCTTGACCATTTTAAAGCGATTAATGACCGCTTTGGTCATCAGGCGGGCGACCGTGTTCTTTCTCATGCTGCCGGATTAATTAGCAGTTCCTTGCGTGCGCAGGACGTTGCCGGGCGGGTCGGTGGTGAGGAGTTTTGTGTGATTCTGCCAGGCGCGAGTCTGACGGAGGCTGCGGAAGTCGCAGAACGTATTCGCCTGAAGTTAAATGAAAAAGAGATGTTGATTGCTAAGAGTACGACGATACGCATCAGTGCCTCGTTGGGGGTTAGTAGCAGCGAGGAAACCGGTGATTATGATTTTGAACAACTCCAGTCACTGGCTGACCGTCGGCTTTATCTCGCTAAACAGGCCGGGCGTAATCGGGTATGCGCGAGCGATAACGCTTAACGAGCGGAGAAAAAATGGTCCAGCCCTTCACGCCAGCCTTCCGGTCCTTCACGCTGCGTTCGCCAGACGCGGGTCGGATCCTCATCATGCAGATGCACCCCTTCACGGTTTAGCCCTTTCACAATCACCGCGTAATCCATTACCTCCAGTAAGGGCGCATCGTTTGGCCCATCGCCCAGGCCAAGTGTGGTTGGGCGTTTGCCTGATAATTGTTGATAGGTCGCGATAATCCAGTTGGCGGCCTGATCTTTTCCGGCAGAGGCATCCAGGACGTGCCAGAAGCGCGCACCCTGCATAAACTGTAAGCCCAGTTCGTTCAGACGAGCGGTAAATTGTGCCATACGCTCGTCACTGTCGCGCCAGATTAGCGTTACCGACGCCTCATGCAGCTGCGTCAGCGCCGCCTGGCTACGGCTTAATCCCGTCCATTCGGCGATGGTTGCATCGTCGACATCATCGAAAGTCGTGAATTTAAAATGTTCTTTCTCGCGTAGCGTATTTAAAACCTGGCTGATTTCGCCATGGCTAATACCTGAGATGATGCGTGGAAAACCGTCTATATCCTGCCATTGTTCAGCAAGCTGGATCACTGCGCCATTTTCGGCAATCAGCGGTAACCCTTGTAGCCCCAACGTTTTTTGCAAGTACAGCATTTCCGCTGAAGTTTTACTGCTACAGAGAATGACGGGAACATTCGCTTCGCGTAAACGGCTGAGCCAGGGGGCAGCCGGTTGCCAGTCATAACTATGACTGTCCAGCAGGGTGCCATCAAGATCGCTAAAAACCAGTAGTGGTTGTTGAATTGAAAACATGGTCGCGCAGTTCTCCCCTTACCAGGATGATTCTCAAAACAGCACAAATAATCAAAGATGATTTTTTCGGGAGCGATCCCGTTGACGCCAGAGCCACCAAGGGGTGACGCACGTCACATTTCTATTCATAAGTAGCGTTAATCATTCATATCGCGAATATTTTCTTGTCAGCGAAAAAAATTGCGGATAAGGTGATGAACACATCAGATTTCCTGGTGTAACGAATTTTTTAAGTGCTTCTTGCTTAAGCAAGTTTCATCCCGACCCCCTCAGGGTCGGGATTTTTTTATTGTGCATTCAACGATTCACTTCAGAGACGCTGAAGTCATGAATATCCAGTTCGAAGGCATCCGCCAATTCACGCCATGTATGATATTCACGTCCATCGACGCTAACGTGTTCAGAATCGTTCTGGCTGCGATGAACTTCGCTTTCGCTAATTTCATTGATCGCCGCCAGCAGGGCATCGACATCGACGCTGACCTCACGTTTTGCGGTATCGCTGTACTCTTTTGCGGTTTTCATCATCTTTCCTCGCAACCGTTACTCTGTTGTTGCCGCCAGTCGTTAAGTCCGCCTGGCATCTCTTAAGTATAGACCGTCGAGAAAATCAGCACTCGCGCGCGCCTGGCGCTGCCAGAAAAACGAAATTGTTCTACACTGGCACAAAGCCACAGGAGGAAAACGATGAAGGTGAATGATCGGGTAACAGTCAAAACGGATGGCGGTCCGCGTCGTCCTGGCGTGGTACTGGCAGTTGAGGAGTTTAGTGAAGGCACAATGTACCTGGTTTCGCTGGAAGACTACCCGCTCGGCATCTGGTTCTTTAATGAAGCAGGGCATCAGGACGGTATCTTTGTGGAGAAAGCAGAGTAATCTTATTCAGCCTGACTGGTGGGAAACCACCAGTCAGAATGTGTTAGCGCATGTTGACAAAAATACCATTAGTCACATTATCCGTCAGTCGGACGACATGGTAGATAACCTGTTTATTATGCGTTTTGATCTTACGTTTAATATTACCTTTATGCGATGAAACGGTCTTGGCTTTGATATTCATTTGGTCAGAGATTTGAATCGTTCCCTGACCTGCCATCCACATTCGCAACATACTCGATTCGGTTCGGCTCAATGATAACGTCGGCATATTTAAAAAAGAGGTTATCGTTGTCTCTTTTTTCAGAATATCGCCAAGGATATCGTCGAGAGATTCCGGTTTAATCGATTTAGAACTTATCAATAAATTTTTTCTGACCAATAGATATTCATCAAAATGAACATTGGCAATTGCCATAAAAACGATAAATAACGTATTGGGATGTTGATTAATGATGTGCTTGATGTGCTGACTGTTAGAAGCATCATGGATGAAACAGTCCTCATTAATAAACACCACTGAAGGGCGCTGTGAATCACAAGCTATGGCAAGGTCATCAACGGTTTCAATGTCGTTGATTTCTCTTTTTTTAACCCCTCTACTCAACAGATACCCGGTTAAACCTAGTCGGGTGTAACTACATAAATCCATAATAATCGTTGACATGGCATACCCTCACTCAATGCGTAACGATAATTCCCCTTACCTGAATATTTCATCATGACTAAACGGAACAACATGGGTCACCTAATGCGCCACTCTCGCGATTTTTCAGGCGGACTTACTATCCCGTAAAGTGTTGTATAATTTGCCTGGAATTGTCTTAAAGTAAAGTAAATGTTGCGATATGTGAGTGAGCTTAAAACAAATATTTCGCCACAGGAGTATCCTGGAAGATGTTCGCAGGTATTATTTTTCGGATAATCCTTAGGATAACATGATAAACGTTACGGAATTATATTAATGGCAATTCACTAATAATATCAGCCAGCAAATTAAACATCTCACTGAATAAATGTTCGCAAAAAGGTGCAATTAACGGCATTAATGCCGCCATTAAAGAGATACCGACAGTCAGAGTTAATGGAAATCCAATAACAAAAATGGATAATTGCGGGGCCATACGATTAAGTAAACCTAATGCCAGATTCAGTGTCAGCAGCAGAGTAATGAGCGGTAACGCCAGCATCAGCCCGTTAAGGAAAATCAAACTCCCTGCTTTGGTGAGTGCCAGAAACGCATTGCTGTTCAACGGTTCGCCACCAATTGGCAGGGTGTGAAAGGTATCGACCAGCAGTGAAATCAACCATAAATGACCGTTAAATGTCAGGAACAGTAGTAACGCCAGCATATCCATGATACGCGCTAAAACAGGCATATTGAGATGGCTGGCCGGATCGACAAACGTCGCAAATGACAGCCCCATTTGCAGACCGATAATTTCGCCAGCGGTTCGCACAGCGGCAAAGGCAAATTGCATGGTAAAACCAAGCGCAATGCCGATCAGGATCTGCTGCACGGCCAGCCACAGAGCAAAGAACGAAAAAACAGGAACATCGTTGGCAGGTAATGATGGGGCAATAGCGAACGTGATCATCATTGCCAGACCCAGTTTTACCCGTTTCGGCACGCTGCGTTCGCTCAGAATTGGCGCGGTAGAAATGAGCGCCAGCACGCGCAGTAACGGCCAGAAGTACAGACTTAGCCAGGAAAGCCATTGATCGCTTGTCACCTGCATCATTGTACGGGCTACCCGATGATATACGGCAGGTTAGTGAACAAGGTGCGGACGTAATCCAGCAACAGATTGAGCATCCACGGTCCGGCAATAATAATGGCAATAAATACGGCGATGATTTTTGGAATAAACGACAGCGTCATTTCGTTGATCTGCGTGGCGGCCTGCAAAATACTGATGATAAGGCCCGTGACCAGCGCCACCAGCAACAGCGGGGCAGCCAGTGCCAGCGCGACTTTCATCGCTTCAGTCCCCATCATCATGACCGATTCAGGTGTCATTTTGCCTCTCTAGCTGTAAAAGCTCTGCGCCAGCGAACCGACCAGCAATTGCCAGCCATCCACCAGTACAAACAGCATCAGTTTAAAGGGCAGAGCAATGGTGGCGGGGGGGACCATCATCATCCCCAATGCCATCAACACGCTGGCAATCACCAGGTCGATAATCAAAAAAGGAATGAAAATCGTGAAGCCTATCTGAAATGCGGTTTTCAACTCGCTGGTCACGTAGGCCGGGAGCAAAATGCGCATCGGCACGGCTTCAGGTCCCTGCAACGGGCCGGTATTCGCTAGTCTGGCAAACAACCCTAAATCCGCCTCACGGGTCTGACGCAGCATAAACTCACGTAGCGGCTGCGCCCCTTTTTCCAGCGCCTCCTGCATTGATATTTTCTCTTCGCTGAATGGCTGGTACGCATCGACATAAATTTTATCGATCACCGGTGACATAATAAAAAAGGTCAAAAATAGTGCCAGCCCCAGCAATACCTGGTTAGGTGGCGCGGAGGGCGTTCCCAGCGCGTTACGCAATAAACCAAAAACAATGATGATGCGGGTGAAACTGGTCATCATCAGTAAAATTGCCGGAATAAACGTCAACGAGGTGATGAACACCAGCGTCTGCACCGGGAGCGACCAGCTTTGTCCACCGCCAGGCAGCGGCTGGCTGGTGATACCCGGCAGTTGCGCGAAGGCGAGGGGCGTAATCAGCCAGAGAAGGACAGGGGCGACAGACAACAAACGACGCATCAGGATCTCCCGCTACGCTTAAGCAAGTTTTTCATGACCGACTGAAAATCGGGCTGCGGTATCTCTTCCGTTGGTGCTGAAGGGGGAAGTTTATGCAGCAGATTGATTTGCCCTGCGGTAACGCCGAGCACCAGCCGTGCATCTTCCACATCGACCACCACAACCCGTTCACGCGCGCCCAGCGAAGCACTGGCGCTAATTTTCAGACCGTTAACGCCAGTGCGTTTAGGGACAAATCCCAACCGTTTTACCAGCCAGGCAGCAGCGAGGATCAGGGCAATAATGGCGATGAGTGCGCCGCTCACCTGCAGCAGTGGCGCAGCAGAAACCGGCGCGGAAGATTGCACAGTAGCGTGGTTATTCATCACTAACGGCTCAGGCGGCGCATTCGCTCAGACGGAGTAATGATATCGGTGATCCGCACGCCATATTTATCGGCAACGACCACCACTTCGCCCTGGGCAATTAAATAACCGTTGATCAGAATATCCAGTGGTTCGCCCGCCAGACCGTCCAGCGCCACGACGGACCCTTGCGTCAGACGCAACAGCTCTTTGATGGTCATCCGCGTACGGCCCAGCTCGACGGTCAGCTTGACCGGAATATCCATAATCAGGTCGATATCCTGCAACGTTCCGCTGACATCACCACCGCCAAATTGCTGGAACACCGCGTCGGCAGCGCTTTTGCTGCTGGTTGATTTTTGTTCGCTCAAAGCTTCAGCCCACAGATCGTCCATTGCGCCGTTGTTGTCATCGGCCGGATTATTCATGTCACTCATTTGGGCTGTTCCTCGTTCAGAGAATTTAAAATCGGGTTAATCAAATGTTCTATCCGTAACGCATACTGACCGTTGAGGGTGCCGTACTGACTGGTCAGTACCGGAACGCCGTCAACATGAGCGATGATGCGATCGGGTTTTTCTATCGGCAGGACGTCGCCGGGTTTCAGTTTTAAAATCTGCGACAGGCGTAGCGAGATATCGGCAAAGTTGGCGACCAACTCCAGCTGTGAATGCTGCACCTGGCGCACCAGGTTATCGCGCCAGTTCTGATCTTCATTACGCGAGTTTTCCAGCGGCGGGTTAACCAACAATTCCCGTAGCGGCTCAATCATGCTGAATGGCAGACAGATATTAAATTCGCCGGTCAGGTTGCCAATCTCCACATGGAACGGCGTGTTAACCACAATGTCGTTCGGTGAGGTGGTGATATTGGTAAATTTCACCTGCATTTCCGAACGCACGTACTCAACTTCCAGCGGATTAATCGCCTTCCAGGCGTCGCTATAGCCTTCAAGCGCCAGCTTTAACATGCGGTTGATGACGCGCTGTTCGGTATGGGTAAACTCGCGACCTTCCACTTTGGTCGGGAAGCGTCCATCGCCGCCAAACAGGTTATCCACGGCGATAAACACCAGACTCGGTGAAAACACCACCAGCCCTGTGCCGCGCAGCGGTTTCAGATGGATAAGGTTCAGGTTGGTCGGCACCGGCAGGTTGCGGGCAAATTCATGGTACGGCTGAATGCGGATGGCCCCGACGGTTATATCCGGGCTACGACGCAGCAGGTTGAACAGCCCCATACGAAAATGGCGGGCAAAGCGCTCATTAATGATTTCCAGCGCCTGCAAACGTTCGCGCACAACCCGTCGTTGGGTATTCGGATCGTACGGACGAATGTCACTTTCGCCGCTAACACTGGCTGTCGGTTCGTCTTTGACTTCGCTGTCACCATTCAACAGCGCATCAATTTCAGCTTGAGAAAGAATACTATCGCCCATGTCGTTATCGCAGAATAAAAGCGGTATACAGCACGTCGGTGACATCCTGTTTCGGTTGCCCGGCAACAAGCGGGGTGGAAAGCGTGGTTTTAATCTCGGCAATCAGGTTTTTCTTGCCTTCTTCTGTCGCCAGTACGGCAGCATCCTGACGCGAAAACAGTAACAGCAAACGGCTACGGACTTCCGGCAAATACTCACTCAGCCGCGAGCGTGTAGCTTCATCTTTCAGGCGCAGGGTTATGCCGATATACAGCACGCGATCCGCATCGCCCAGATTGACCGTAAAGGTATCCAGCGCATAGAAGACCGGGGAGGGCACGACGCGTTGCTGCGCTTTGTCGTCAGCGGCAACCTGATGCGAATGCCAGTAGCTGTAACCTGCGCTGGCACAGGCCGCGAGGGTAATGAATACCAGAATCGGGATCCAAAGCGATCGCTTGCTTTTCTTGCTTATCGCGTAATCAGTCATGTGTTGCGGTCTTCCTGTGTCGCTACTGCTTATCGGCTAATTATCCTGCGTCTTGAGCGCAACAAAGCGGGGAAAAGACGCGGATTACGGTGCTACCTCTGACGTTAGGCGAAAATATCAACGCCGCTGTTGCCTGTTACGCGCCCTTGTAAAGAGACGGGAACCGGAAGCGTATCGTCTTCTTCCCCCGCCAGAGGTTCATGGTTTGCTGTGCGTTGGCTTTGCTGTTGCTGGGAAGCGGCCTGCTGCTGACCACTAAAGCTTTCGCCACTGATGTTGCTTTGCCCTAACTGAATGCCACTTTCGGCCAGCTGCGTTCGCAGTACCGGAAGCGCTGCTTCCAGGGCGGCGCGTACGTGTTGATGCGGTGAAACCATCTGGATTTGCGCCTGGTTATCATCCACTTTGAGGGAGATTTGCACTTCACCTAAATCCTGCGGGTGCAGACGCAACTCTGCACTTTGTTGCCCCTGGCGGGTGAACAGCGAAATATGCTGGCTTAATGATTGTTGCCATTCGTGAGAACCCAGCGGTGCACTCAACACAGGCGCGGCGACGGTGGGCAGTGGCTGTGTCTGGTGTGGAGTGATTAGCGGGCTGGCGGCAGCGGTCACCGGTGAAGGTGTGCTGATGACTTCCGCTTTACTCTGGGCTTCTGCTACCAGCGGTGTTAATGGCTGAGCTGGCGTGCCGGGGGCATCATCAGGCTGTGCTGTTGTGAGTTGCGCAGAAGTCAGTTTTGTGAAGAGCGTTGGTTTCTCTGCCGGTAACACGGTTGACGGCACATCAGTCACTTTGGGCGTATTGTCAAAACCCGGCAACATCGCAAAAAGGGCGCTCAGGCTTGCGGTGACGTCTTCATTCAGATCATCCGCTTTTTCGTCTTTTGCCGTATTGTTGCCAGCCACCGCAGCCAACGTCATCGTTTGAGCGGTGGTTAATGGTGTTGATGTGGATTGTTCGTCGTTGATGACAGGCGGTGTTTCATCCACAGGGATCAGTAAATCCGCTTGTTGCGCATCGGCAAGAATCTCGCTGACCAGCGGCTCGCCTTTTGTCGTGGGCTTATCTGTTGCCACCAGCAACTGGGGGGCCGCTTTGTCGGTAGTTGTCTCGCCTGCTAATGCTTCGCTCAACAACGCGAGAAAATCTTGTGCAGCATCGCTGGCTTTGCCGCCAGGCAATGTGGTGGTGTCAACGTCGGCGGTAATTAAGGGCGCTAAGCGAATCATTCAGGTTTCCTCATGGCGGCGCGCTGGGCGAACTCATCCATCTTTTTCTGATCGAGGCGGTTTTCTGCAAGCAGTGCCGCCGTGGATTGCCGTTCCTGCAGTGTCTGCCAGGCCTGCAAACGTTGTTTCTTTTCTCGCCAGCTGTTCAGGGCAATGTCAACTTTGTGCGTCCACTGATTAAGTTGCTGGCGATGCTGAGTAATGGCTTTTTCCAGCGTCTGGATAAACTGCTGATAGTTGATCCAGCGGTTGCTGGTCATCCCGGCACTCATATCGCTGTTGAGGTTATTGCGATATTCATTCTGATAATCGATCAGCATTTTGAGCTGTTCTTCCGCCTGCTGACACCCGCGACGCATTTCACCCAGCAGGCGCGCGGCATCCTCTACCTCTTTTTCTGCCAGATCTTTCAGGGTCGCCAGCGCGCCATGTTCTGCCATCTGCCGTTATCTCCTGGGTTATGACACTGTCGGGAAAATACGCTCCAGCCCCTGGAGAGACGCTTCCCAGTCCGCGCGTTCAAAAATGCCTTGTTGCAAATAGCCCTCCAGCTGCGGCCACAGGGCGATGGCTTTGTCGAGCATCGGATCGCTGCCTTTGGCATACGCGCCGACGCTAACCAGATCGCGGTTACGCTGAAAACTCGACAACAGCTGTTTGAAGGTGCGCACTCGCGCGTAATGTTGCTCACTGATCAACGCCGTCATTGCGCGGCTGATCGACGCTTCAATATCGATAGCCGGATAGTGCCCGGCTTCCGCCAGTCGGCGAGACAGCACAATGTGACCGTCGAGGATTGCCCGCGCAGAGTCGGCAATGGGGTCCTGCTGGTCATCGCCTTCAGTGAGCACGGTATAAAATGCAGTAATCGATCCGCCGCCGCTAATGCCATTTCCGGCACGCTCGACCAGTGCCGGTAATTTGGCAAACACCGACGGGGGATAACCTTTAGTGGCGGGTGGTTCGCCAATCGCCAGCGCAATTTCACGCTGGGCCATCGCGTAGCGGGTGAGGGAGTCCATAATCAGCAACACATGCTGACCACGATCGCGAAAATCTTCGGCAATGCGCGTGGCATAGGCGGCACCCTGCATTCGCAGGAGAGGAGAAACATCCGCCGGAGCGGCAATCACCACGGAGCGTGCACGCCCTTCGGCACCGAGGATATTCTCAATAAAATCTTTTACTTCGCGTCCGCGTTCACCAATCAAACCCACGACAATGACATCGGCGCGGGTGTAACGTGCCATCATCCCCAGCAGCACACTTTTACCAACGCCGGACCCGGCAAACAGTCCCATACGCTGCCCACGCCCAACGGTAAGCAGGGCATTGATTGGGCGCACGCCGGTGTCCAGCACATGTTCAATCGGTGTACGTTGCAACGGGTTAAATGGCGGGGTAATCAGCGCACCGGTTTCCGTCGTATCGGGGGAGGGCAGGCCATCGAGCGGCTTACCGCTGCCGTCCAGAACGCGACCTAATAACGCCGGACCGAGCGGCAACTGCTTGCCGCTTTGCAGTCCTTCAGCCGAAATGTTTTTGGCATAAACCCGCGCGCCGGGCAGGACACCTTCGACTTCCTCCAGCGGCATTAAAAACAGCCGTTGACCGTTAAAGCCAACGACTTCGCTTTCTACTTCGTGCGTTTCGCTGCCGTTCTGGCGTTCAATGACACAGGTTGCGCCGAGCGGCAATTGTAATCCGGTGGCTTCCAGCACCAGCCCGGTAGCGCGGGTTAATCGCCCATAGCGACGTACCGCAGGCAACTGCGCCATTTTGGCTTCAAAGTTATCCAGCGTGGTTAGCCAGCGAGTCAGGCGCGTGGTCATTACACCACTCCTGGTGCTGCCAGACGGCAGAGTTCTTGCCAGCGAGTGGCGACACTGGCGTCGAGATCGCCTTCATCGGCGGAGACTTTACAGCCGCCAGGATGGAGTGTGGGATCGCCCCGCAAGCGCCAGCCATGCAAACTTAAGGTTGCGCCGAGCATATCATCCACACGTTGCAGATCATCCGGGTGCACGCGCAGCTGTGGTTTACCGCTGAATAACGGTTCTTGCTGCAACAACTGTTGGATCTGTTTGATCAGTGCCGAGTTATCCACTGTTGGCGTCTGACCGATGACCTGACGTGCCGCCTCCAGCGCCATCTGTATCAGGCGCGAAGCAATCACACTATCAAGCGCATCAAGGGTAGTTTGAAATTCGCTGACCAGTTGCTGCATCCGGGCATGAATTGGCGCTTGTTGAGACTTCGCCTCTGCCAGACCTTGCTCCAGCCCCCGGGCCAGTCCTTCCTGATAGCCCTGCTCATGACCTTGCTGGCGACCTTCGGCAATCCCCGCCTGATAACCTTGCTCATGGGCCTGCATTTGCAGTTGCGCCAGTTGCTGCTCAAGGCTGGGTTCGGCCTCTTCAATGATGGTTTCTTCCGGCTCGACCATGGGCACAAACTCTGCCTGTGGTGGCGCGAGATCGTCCGGCGTCCAGGTTTTCCACGGCAGATTATCAGACATAGGTATCCTCGCCGCTGCCAATTACCATCTCGCCAGTTTCGGCAAGGCGGCGCACAATCAGCAGAATCGCTTTCTGTTCGTTTTCCACCTGCGACAGACGCACCGGACCACGGTTGGCGAGATCGTCGCGCAGAATATCGGCGGCCCGCTGCGACATATTGCGCAGGAATTTCTCGCGCAGTGGCTGCTCGGCCCCTTTCAGCGCGATCAACAGCGATTCGGAATCCACTTCCTGCAACAGACGCTGAATGCTGCGATCGTCGACATCCACCAGATTTTCGAACAGGAACATCTCGTCGATAATTTTTTGCGCCAGCTCGCCGTCGAATTCGCGCACGGCGGTAATAACGGCTTCTTCCTGCTGAGTTTTCATCAGGTTGATAATTTCGGCTGCCGTTCTCACGCCGCCCATTTTGCTGCGCTTGAGATTCTGACCGTCGAGCAAGCCATTCAGTACTTCGGTCAGTTCCGCCAGCGCGGCTGGCTGCACGCCGCCAAAGGTGGCGATACGCAACATCACGTCGTGGCGCAGACGTTCATCGAACAACGCCAGAATATCGGCGGCCTGGGCGCGCTTCAGATGCACCAGAATGGTGGCGATAATTTGCGGATGCTCATCGCGAATCAGATCGGCGGCACTCTGCGGCTCCATAAAGTTGAGCGTTTCAATACCGCTGGCGGTATCGCGAGTTTCGAGAATATCTTCCAGCAGGCTGGCGGCACGATCCTCACCCAGAGCTTTGACCAATACCGAACGCAGATAATCGTTGGCGTTGATATTCAGTGCGGCAAACTGTTCAGCTTCTTGCTCAAACTCCGCCAGCACATCGGTTAGCTGCTTGTTGGAGATCTGCGTGACGTTCGCCATTGCAGCGCTCAGGGTTTGCACTTCGCGCTGGGAGAGGTGCTTGAACACCTCTGCCGCCCGGTCTTCGCCAATGGTCATCAGCAGGATGACGCTTTTATCGGTGCCTGTCAGGTTACTCATGATCGTTATTTATCCACTGGCGAATGACCAGCGCCACCACGCGCGGATCGTTATCAGACATTTCACGGATACGCTGGCTCATGACTTCTGCCCCCAGACGTTGGTTAGCGCGTCGTTGTTGGAGTTGTTCGTCTTTGCTCAGGCGGACTTCCACCGCATCTTCCACTTCCTCACGGGCCTGCGCCTGTTGCTGTACAGCTTTCATCGCCTCGGCGCGACGTGTTAACTGCGGGCGTACCGCTTTCCGCCACAGCAGCCACGCCACCAGCAGTACCAGCAACCAGCGACCGGCAGCCAGCAACTGATCGATAAACGCTTGCTGTTGCCAGAACGGCAGTTCTCCGCCGCTTTCGTCACTGCTATTGAACGGCGAGTTAACGACATTGAGCGAGTCACCGCGTTTTTCAGAAAAGCCCATCGCCTCGCGGGTCAGATCTTCAATTTGCTTCATCTGTTCGTTGCTGAGAGGCAATGGTTTACCGTCTGGCAAGGTTTTGTAATTCACCACTACCGCGACTGACAGACGTTGCACATCGCCCACGTTCATTTTGGTATGACGAATGGTGCGATCGACTTCGTAGTTACTGGTTTCATTCCGCTGTGTGCTACGCGGCCCGCTATTGCTGGTGGTGCTCGCCTGCTGCTGGCGGTTATTTTGATTTGCCGGAGGCGTGCTGATTGGCGCGTTATTCGCAGGTGCCGGTTGATTCGACAACGCCCCCGGTACGCCGCCCGGATAACCGGAACCGCTTTGCTCGCTCTCATTAAGCTGGCGTGAACGAAGCGCCGCCTGAGATTCATCACCGTTAGGGCGATACTGTTCTTTACTGGCGAAGTCCAGCTGCGCCGTGACCTGGGCGTGAATATTACCGTTACCAACAATTGGCGACAGGATCGCTTCAATACGCCGCTGAATCCGGCCTTCGACATCGCTGGCATATTTCAACTGAGCGTCATTAAGATCGCGCCCGCTGGTATTGGACTGGGTTAACAGATGTCCACCCTGATCCACCAGCGTGACGTTCCCCGGCGGCAGACCAGCAACCGCGCTGGAAACCAGATGTACAATGGCGCTAATTTGCCCTTCATCGAGTGCGCGGCCGGGTAACAGATTTACCGTCACCGATGCAGAAGGGGATTTTTGTTCACGGACGAATAAAGACGGTTTCGGCATTGCCAGATGTACGCGCGCCCCTTTTACCGGGCCGATAGTTTCGATGGTACGAGAAAGCTCGCCTTCCAGCGCCCGCTGATAATTCACCTGTTCGCTGAACTGGCTGATACCAAACTTTTCCTGATCGAGTAGTTCGAAACCGACCGCGCCGCCTTTGGGCAAACCTTGTTGCGCCAGGCGCAGACGCAGCTCGTGAACTTTATCTGCCGGAACTTCAATAGCGCCGCTGGCTTCGCTGACGCGGTAAGGAATATTCATTTGCGTCAGTTGGCTGACAATTGCGCCACCATCCTGATCGGAAAGATTGCTGAATAATGTGCGGTAGTCGGGGGCTTTCGCCCACAGGATCAGTGCGACCATGACCGCCACTGCCGCGGAACCGGCAACAATCAATGGAATTTTCGGATTCGCACGCAGGCGATTAAGCCACTCAAGAGATTTTGTCTGGGCTGCAGTCGCATTCATCGCGCACCTCGTGGCTGATTATGGACGGCGTTATTGGCAAAGTGGAACAAGACTCACTCCCGGGTCAGCAAACTCGAAAAATTGACGCTCCCATTATTTGTGCTTTCGTTTTTTTCTATCCGCCAATAAACCCGTTTTTTTGTTGCTATTTAGCGCCTTTGTCTTATTGACTTACTGGTAGGCTTTGCTAACAGAAATTATCCGGGAGACGAAAATGTCAGCGATACAGGGGATTGAAGGGGTTATCAGCCAGTTACAGGCTACGGCGATGAGTGCGCGTGCACAGGAATCACTGCCACAACCGACCATTAGTTTTGCCGGGCAGCTGCACGCCGCGCTCGATCGCATAAGCGATACACAAACAGCCGCCCGCACGCAGGCAGAAAAATTCACCCTCGGTGAACCCGGCGTGGCGTTAAACGATGTGATGACCGATATGCAAAAAGCCTCAGTTTCTATGCAAATGGGGATTCAGGTGCGTAATAAGCTGGTGGCGGCGTATCAGGAAGTGATGTCCATGCAGGTGTAGGTTTTGTAACCTGTTGGTAATTACATCCCATCTGCCCGCGTGGGGCATGGATGGGGCAAACTCACCCTATTTCTGGTTTAAAATGGATACCTGATCCTGAAAGTTTTCTGCCATCCACGATCCGTAAACGCGATAACATGTTTTGTCTTCGCTTTGCTCATAGGAAGAGTGAACTCTTTTGTTAGCCTGGGGTTCCTTCTGATCATTATTGTTCCTGCCTTTATCTCTTGCCACGCCAGAGCCCCCTGGATACACATACACCAGGATGAAAACGGTGAGTTGTGTTCAAACTGTAGTACAATTCTCTCCAGTATGAACAGGAAAGAATATGCTATGAACCCTTATATTTATCTTGGTGGCGCAATACTTGCAGAGGTCATTGGTACAACCTTAATGAAGTTTTCAGAGGGGTTTACACGGTTATGGCCCTCTGTTGGCACAATTATTTGCTATTGTGCATCATTTTGGTTATTAGCTCAGACACTGGCTTATATACCTACAGGGATTGCTTATGCTATCTGGTCAGGAGTCGGTATCGTTCTGATTAGTTTGCTTTCCTGGGGATTTTTTGGCCAACGACTGGACTTGCCAGCCATCATAGGCATGATGTTGATTTGTGCCGGTGTGTTAGTCATTAACTTGTTGTCACGAAGCGCACCGCATTAAAAAATAATCATCCTTGAGATAACAGGAATCTGATTTGTGCATATTATGGCTAATGTTCGGGGCAACTTTATAATTATGATTGCATTTGCGCGATCATTGCGCCTTTTTGCATAATGAGATCAATGCACATCAAATAAAATAACGATAGGTCACAACAAAGAGGTTTTTATGAAAAAACTTATCGTTTCAAGTGTATTGGCATTCATAACATTTTCTGCGCAGGCCGCAGCATTTCAGGTCACTAGTAATGAAATAAAAACAGGAGAGCAACTTACAACGTCTCATGTATTTTCTGGATTTGGGTGTGAGGGGGGTAATACATCGCCCTCATTAACCTGGTCTGGTGCTCCAGAAGGCACCAAAAGCTTTGCCGTAACTGTGTATGATCCAGATGCGCCTACAGGCAGCGGATGGTGGCACTGGACTGTTGCTAATATTCCAGCAACGGTAACATATTTGCCCGCTGATGCAGGAAGACGTGATGGTACAAAACTTCCGACTGGTGCTGTCCAAGGCCGAAATGATTTTGGCTATGCGGGATTTGGTGGAGCATGTCCTCCCAAAGGAGATAAACCCCATCATTACCAGTTTAAAATATGGGCTCTAAAAACTGATAAGATTCCTGTGGATTCTAATTCCAGCGGAGCGTTAGTTGGTTATATGCTTAATGCCAATAAAATTGCAACCGCTGAGATAATACCCGTTTATGAGGTAAAGTAGGATAAGAGTATGCTGGCAAAAGATAGGACTAACCTAAAGATTGAAGAAATACGGATGCATAAACATCATGAGATTCACAGGGTTAAGCCTCTTATGCCAGCTTTATGTCGTATCCGTCAGGGAAAAAAAGTTATCAATTGGGAGACGCATAGTCTAACTGTTGATAATAATCAGATAATATTATTTCCCTGTGGATATGAATTTTATATTGCGAATTACCCAGAAGCAGGTCTTTATCTTGCAGAAATGCTTTATTATCCCATTGATCTAATTGAAAAGTTCCAAAATCTTTATGCGATAACCGATCAAATTCGTAACACGACAGGTTTCTGCTTACCTCAGAATCCCGAGTTAATATATTGTTGGGAGCAACTAAAAACATCTATTTCCCGAGGCTTCTCAACGCAAATTCAGGAACACTTAGCAATGGGCGTTCTACTTTCATTAGGAGCACATCATGTTAATTGTTTACTTTTATCAGATAGTAAACAATCATTAATAAGTCGTTGTTATAACCTAATGCTATCCGAACCTGGAACAAAATGGACAGCAAACAAGGTAGCGAGATATCTCTACATTTCTGTTTCCACATTGCATCGCCGTCTGGCAAGCGAGGGAGTAAGTTTTCAAAGTATATTGGACGACGTGAGGTTAAATAATGCGTTGTCTGCTATACAAACGACAGTAAAACCCATCAGCGAGATTGCCAGGGAAAATGGTTACAAGTGTCCTTCTCGTTTTACTGAAAGGTTCCATAATCGTTTTAAGATAACACCAAGAGAGCTAAGAAAAGCGTCCAGAGAGTAAAAGTATTTTATGAAGGAGCAACAGCATCGATTTTTATTTTGGAAAATAAATACGGCATACTCAACCTATTGGAGCCTGAACAATCCGGTGACTTCTGCGCTAATCGGGGACGTTTATAAGCACATATAATTGATACTATCGTCCTCCATCACAATTTCAGAAATGCACGTGTGATTTTTTTGCATCCGGCGTTTGGACTATGTGGAGTTCAAGAGTGGGAAAGTTACAAGAGGTTGAGGGGATAATTAAAGGGATGCTTATGACATTAGATATCCGGATAGGTACGGATATCGTTGTTATTAAATCTAGTTTGTTGTTATTAAATCTAGTTTGTTGTTATTAAATCTAGTTTGTTGTTATTAAATCTAGTTCGTTGTTATTAAATCTGGTTTATACGTTAAGATGCAACTACAGCAGAAATTGCCACTGTTAATT